>NZ_JAQOSR010000160.1:0-21108 GCF_046718885.1 Bradyrhizobium sp. UFLA01-814
CGATGATCGCGCGCTTCCAGAAGCTGGCCGACGTGTCCGACAAGGCGTCAGGATAGCGCGCGAGATGCGCGACGATCTGCGGTAGTTTGTCCGCGGCGCCCATGCCGATCATGGGGTCGGCGCGAAAGTGGTTCTTCGCTTGCCAGGTTTCGGCGTCGGCGAGCCGCGGCTCGCCGCCGAATATGTCGGGCAGCTCAGCCAGGTCGAAGCGGATGGCCGCGTAGGATGAAGCGCTGTGAAAGACCCCGTCATGCTCGACCGACGGAGGAATCACCAGCACATCGGCCGGCTGCATGTCGAACGCCCAATGCGTGACACGGTCGGTCGCGTTCAGCAGCATTCCGATGATCAGCTTGGGATCGGTCGAGATGCGCTGGGTGCGGACCCCGACATTGAACGCGCCGATGCTGAGCGAAAAGTCACCGATCCCGACGTGAGACAATGTGCCGCGCAGCTTGCCGCGCTCAAGCTGCATGACTTCGACATGCGAGCCTTTGACGGCATCGTGGAGACCCTCGAAGCCGTCAAGCTCGCCGGTGCTAACCGTCAGGTGCTGGCCCATATCCACGTTCACAACTGCAGCGCGATTAATCTACTAAAACCAAATGCTTGAAGTCGGTACAAAAAGTGCGGCCACGACAATGTGCCTAGATTGGTTCGATTCGCATGGCGAGATCGTGGTGTGGATTTGCATACGTGCGGATTTTCGCTTGTTTTTTCGAGAAAGCAACAATGCCGACCACATCGGATTGATCGAATTGGAGCATCTTTCGTTAAGCCTGCACGCCTCGGGGTTGAGATTGGCACAAAGTGCACATCACTTGTATAGTGCGTTCCGCTATCGTTTGAACTGACAGCAGAATTCGCTCGTGACAACGTCCAGTGGAACGGGAGTCGCGATCGAGAACCCTGTGCACGCAAGTGTGCACATGGATTAGCAACGGAGGAGAAAGGGAAGAAGGCCTGACGGATCAACGCTGCCGAAACGTGCAGCATAGAAAAATGGAAGGGCGCGACAATGCACTCAGGCACGACGCAATCATGCACGACGTTCGGCCACCGAGATCATAAGGCTCCGATCTTCAACAGGATTTTCCGTCTGGCGCTCGTTGGAGCAACCGCGATCATCGCGCAAGCCGGCCCGGCGTCGGCGGTCAGCATCGGCGCTTCCGCCTCATTGCCGATCATCAAACAGCAAGAAGGCAGCGGTAACGTTGTGCAGGTGCGTGCTGTCGCGCGCCGCGGTGGCGTTGCGGTCGGACCGCGCGGCGGTGCGGTCGCTTATCGTAGCCGGACGGTGGTGCGCCCGGGAGTTCGGCCCGGCTGGCACGGCGGTGGCACGCGCTGGGTCGGGCCCGGACCGCGGCCGGGAGGTTGGGCGCGGCCTGGCTGGTACGGCTGGCCGATCGGGGGCGCGGTCGCGGCCGGCGCGGCGATCGGTTTCGTCAGCGCGGCGAGCGCAGCCGCCTGGGCTGGACCGCCGCCGGCAGCGGGCATGTGCTGGTACTACACCGACCCGTCGCGAACACAGGGCTTCTGGGACTACTGCTCACGGTAATGCGCAAAGAGGTGCATCGCCATGTCCCGGGTAGAGATCGCCTCCGCTGAATCAGAGCGTGACGACCGCGTCCAGACCGACGACATGGTCTGGATTCCCGGGGGCACGTTCCGCATGGGCTCCGACCATCACTATCCCGAGGAGGCGCCGGCGCATCGCGCGTCAGTCGACGGCTTCTGGATCGACCGCACGCCCGTGACCAACGCTCAATTCCGCGAATTCGTGCGGGAGACCGGGCACATCACGGTCGCCGAGCGACCGCCGGACCCTGCGCAATATCCGGGTGCGCTGCCGCATATGCTCTACGCCGGCTCGCTGGTGTTTCAGCCGCCGCGCCGGGTCACCACCCTGCGCGACTGGAGCCAATGGTGGACCTTGATGAAGGGCGCGAACTGGCGCCGCCCCTACGGCCCGCGCAGCAACATCAACGTGCTCGGCAGCCATCCGGTCGTCCACGTCGCCTATGCCGATGCGCTCGCCTACGCCAAATGGGCCGGCAAGGAGCTTCCGACCGAAGCCGAGTGGGAGTTCGCGGCGCGTGGCGGGCTGGAGGCCGAGGAGTTCGCCTGGGGCAACGCCCTGACGCCCGGCGGCAAGCACATGGCCAACACATGGCAGGGCAATTTCCCTATTCAGAACCTCTGCGAGGACGGCTTCGACCGGACCTCGCCGGTGACCGCGTTTCCGCCGAATGGCTATGGCGTCCAGGACATGATCGGCAATGTCTGGGAGTGGACCGCCGACTGGTGGTCCACCCGTCATGAGGCCGACGCCGCGAAGCCCTGCTGCATCCCGCAGAATCCGCGCGGCGGCCGCGAGGAAGCGAGCTACGACCCCGCCCAGCCCGCGATCAAGATCCCGCGGAAGGTGCTGAAGGGCGGCTCGCATCTCTGTGCCCCGAACTATTGCCGCCGCTATCGCCCCGCCGCGCGGCATGCCGAACCGGTCGACACGTCCACCAGTCACGTCGGCTTCCGCTGCGTGGTGCGGCCTCGAACGTCTCAGCCAGCTTAAAGAGTAGGGAGCGACGAATGAGTGATGAAGCCGAATTGAAGAACAATGGGGCGGCCAAACTCAATGGTAATGGCCGTGGTACGTTACTTCGCACCTTGTTCGCGGCAGCGTTGGTCGCGACAAGCCTGTCGCCATTGGGCAGGTCGCCCGCGCTCGCGCAGCAGCCGGGCACGGCGAAGCCGAACATCCTCGTCATCTTCGGCGACGACATCGGCCAGTCCAACATCAGCGCCTATACGCGCGGCGTGGTGGGCTACAAGACGCCGAACATCGATCGCATCGCCAATGAAGGGATGATGTTCACGGACTATTACGCCGAGAACAGCTGCACCGCCGGCCGATCCACCTTCATCACCGGGCAGGCTTGCCTGCGCACCGGCCTCTGCAAGGTCGGCATTCCCGGCGCGACCGTCGGCCTGCAGGATCGCGACGTCACCATCGCACAGGCGCTGAAGCCGCTCGGTTACGCGACCGGTCAGTTCGGCAAGAACCATCTCGGCGACCGCGACGAATATCTGCCGACCAAGCACGGCTTCGACGAGTTCTTCGGCAATCTCTATCACCTCAATGCCGAGGAGGAGCCGGAGCGGCCGTATTACCCGAAGAACGACACCGCATTCACGAAGAGCAACACACCGCGCGGCGTGTTGAAGGCGTCCGCCGACGGAAAGATCGAAGATACGGGCCCGCTGAACCGGAAGCGGATGGAGACCGTCGACGACGAGACCACGGCGGCAGCCATCGATTTCATGCAACGTCAGGCGAAGGCGAACAAGCCGTTCTTCACTTGGATGAACACCACGCGCATGCATGTGTACACCCATGTCCGCCAGTCCATGCAAGGGCAGAGCGGCATGCCCGGCAACGAGTATGCCGACGGCATGATCGAGCACGACGGCGATGTCGGAAAGCTCCTGAAGGCACTGGACGATCTCGGGATCGCCAACAACACCATCGTCGTCTACACGACCGACAACGGCCCCAACCAGTGGTCCTGGCCGGACGCAGCGACAACTCCCTTCCGCAGTGAGAAGGACACCAACTGGGAAGGTGCATTTCGCGTGCCTGCGATGGTCCGTTGGCCCGGTCACATCAAGGCCGGTGAAGTTTCCAATGAAATGATGTCGGGGCTCGACTGGTTCCCGACGCTGCTGGCCGCCGCAGGCGATACCGACGTCAAGGACCGGCTGCTCAAGGGCGCTGATCTCGGCGGCAAGTCGTTCAAGGTGCACCTCGACGGCTACAACCAGCTGCCGTATCTGACCGGCCAACAGCCGAAGTCCGCGCGTAACGATTTCTACTACTTCAACGACGACGGCCAGGTCGTCGCGTACCGCTACAACGACTGGAAGCTCGTGTTCTGCGAACAGCGTGAGCCCGGCGGATTCATCGTCTGGGCGAATCCGTTCACCTGCCTGCGCGCGCCGAAAGTATTCAACCTGCGCATGGACCCCTTCGAACGCGCCGATGTGGTCTCCGACCAGTACTACGACTGGTTGGCCAAGAACGCCTATCTCATTCAATACGGCGTCTGGCGGGTCGCTCCGTTCCTGCAGACCTTCAAGGAGTATCCGCCGAGCCAGCGGTCGGCGAGCTTCAGCATCGACCAGATGGTCGATGCCCTGATGAAGACGCTGGACAAGCAACCAGGCGCAAAATAGCGCGGGCAACGCGCGGATCCGGCCGCCGCTTGCCGGCGGCCGGATCCTTTTCAGGGTCAGGCCACATGTCGGATCTTCGATCGAGTCAGTTGAAAGCCGCGACGGAGCAGGAAGGCGCAAAGAGCTCCGCGGCCCGCGATGCCGTGCTCGATCTCAAGGCACGCATCGGCAAGTCGGTGCTCGGGCAGGATCACCTGGTCGAGAGCATGCTGATCGGGTTGCTGGCGAACGGCAATCTCCTGATCGAAAGCCTGCCGGGGCTTGCCAAGACGCGGGCGGTGAAGACGCTGGCGAAGAACCTTGCCGCGGACCTGTCGCGCGTGCAGTTCACGCCGGACCTGCTGCCGTCGGACGTGACCGGTGCGGAAATCTACCTGCAGACCGAGAAGGGCGGCCAGTTTCAGTTCCAGAAGGGGCCGATCTTCGCCAACCTCGTGCTGGCGGACGAGATCAACCGCGCGCCGGCCAAGGTGCAGTCGGCGCTGCTGGAAGCGATGGAGGAACGTCAGGTCACCGTTGCCGGCAAGACCTACAAGATGCCTGACCTGTTCATGGTGCTCGCGACCGAGAATCCGATCGAGCAGGAAGGCACCTATCCGCTTCCCGAGGCGCAGCTCGACCGCTTCCTGATGCATGTCGTGATCACCTATCCCGACGAGGCGACGGAAGGCGAGATCATCAAGCTCAACCGCGCCGAGAATGTGCGGAAGCCGGAAGCAGGAGCCGCCGAGCCGCCGGCGGTGCCGCAGCAGGCGATCCTCGATGCGCGCGGCGAGCTCGACGGCATTTTCGTCTCCGACCTCGCACAGAAATACATCGTCGACCTGATCTATGCGACGCGGTTTCCCGGCCGCTATGGCGAACCCCTGAGCAAGTGGATCCAGATCGGCGCCAGCCCGCGCGGCAGCCTTGCCATCGACCGCTGCGCGCGGGCGCGCGCATGGCTCGACGGGCAGGACTTCGTCACGCCCGACCACATACGGGCCGTCATCCACGACTGCCTGCGGCACCGGCTGATCCTGAGCTACGAGGCCGTATCGCAGGGCATCAGCCCCGACCAGGTGATCGACAAGATCACCGAGCTTGTCGCTGCAGCGTGAGGGCCGTGATGACGGAGACATCAGCCAGAACGCCCGGTGTCTACGTCAGTCTCGACGATCTGATCGCGCTCGAATTCAGGGATCGCAGGGTTTCGTTCCTGCCGCGCCAGCCGGTGCATAGTCTGCTGTCGGGCCGGTTCGCCTCGCGCATGCGCGGCCGCGGGCTGAACTTCGAGGAGATCAGGGACTATCGCCCGGGCGACGATGTCCGCGAGATCGACTGGAAGGTCACCGCGCGGCTGCAGAAGCCGCATGTGCGCGTCTTCAACGAGGAGCGCGACCGCCAGGCCCTGCTCGTGGTCGATCAGCGGCTGTCGATGTTCTTTGGCAGCCGGCGCGCCATGAAGTCGGTCACCGCGGCCGAGACCGCCGCGATCGGCGCCTGGCGTGTGCTCGGCGTCGGCGACCGGATCGGCGCGATCGTGTTCAATGACAGCGATGTGGTCGAGCTGGCGGCGCGGCGCAGCCGGGCGACGGTGTTGCAGATATTGTCCACCATCGTCGCGCAGAACCAGGCGCTCGGCGTCGGCCGCGGCATCGTTCCGGCGTCAGGCATGCTCAACCGGGCGCTCGAACATGCCGAGCGGCGGACGATGCACGACGCCACCGTGATCCTGATCAGCGATTTCGATGGCGCCGATACCGCGACGCGCCGGATGATCGGGGCGATCGCCCGGCATAACAACGTGGTCGCGGTGCTGGTCCACGATCCCTTGCAAAGCGATTTGTCGGCCTCGAGCTGGATGACCGTCACCGATGGCGAGCTGCAGATTCAGCTCGAAGTCGGCCGCGAGAGTGTCCGCAAAAGTATCGCGCAGGCGTCGCAGGAGCGGCTGCGC
This sequence comes from Bradyrhizobium sp. UFLA01-814, assembly GCF_046718885.1. Lineage (NCBI taxonomy): Bacteria > Pseudomonadati > Pseudomonadota > Alphaproteobacteria > Hyphomicrobiales > Nitrobacteraceae > Bradyrhizobium > Bradyrhizobium sp. UFLA01-814. The sequence continues at coordinate 6,173 of NZ_JAQOSR010000160.1, forward strand.
GGCGTATTCGCGTGGACGCGCGAGCTCGGCATTCCGGTGCTGCCGCTGAGCACGGCCGAGGAAACGGCGCCGCAACTCCGGCGTCTCTTGGGCGGGCTGCCGGCCCGGCACGGACGCGGTGGCAGTCACACCAGGGCGGAGGCGGCTCTTGGCTGACACCCAACCCGGCATTGCGGATCCCGTCGCGGGCCTGATCGATATCCCGCTGCCGCCGTCGGTGAGCCTGCTTCCGGCGACATGGGCGTCGCGGATCGTGATCGTGCTGGTTGCCGCGGGGGTCGCCGTTGCGGCGTGGCGCCTGCTGCGGCGTTTCCGCGCCAACCGCTATCGGCGTGCGGCGCTCGCGGAGCTTGACTGGTTGCTGCAGACACAAGGCGGCGTCCCGGAGGGAATGGCCGCGAGCCTCGCGCTGCTGGTGCGGCAGACTGCGCTCGATGCGTTTCCGCGCGAAACCATCGCGCCGCTTGCCGGCGCGGGCTGGCTTGCGTTCCTCGACCGCAGCTATGGCGGGGATGAATTCTCGCAAGGCGCCGGACGGCTGCTCGCGACCGCGCCGTACGGGCGGACGACGGCGGATGCCGGCGATCTAACGGCGCTGCAGGATCTGGTGCGGCGCTGGATCAGGGGACACCATGTTTGAGTTCGCATGGCCCTGGATGCTCGCACTGCTGCCGCTGCCGATCCTGGCGTGGTGGCTGTTGCCGCCGTATCGCGCGCGGCAGGCCTCCGTGATGGTGCCGTTCTTCGACCGCCTTGCGGCGGCAACCGGACAGACCCCGCAGCGCGGCGCCGTCGTTTTGCAGCGGCGGCGCATCCAGATGGTGACGGCGGCGTTGATCTGGGCGCTGGTCGTCGCGGCGCTGGCGCGGCCGCAATGGGTCGGCGATCCCGTCACCCGCGAGGTTTCGGCGCGCGATCTGATGCTCGCGATCGACATCTCCGGCTCGATGGAGCAGCGCGATTTCCGCGGCAGCGATGGCGCGATGCTGACGCGGCTCGACGGCGTCAAGCGCGTGGTCACAAATTTCATCGCGCACCGGCACGGCGACCGCGTCGCGCTGGTGCTGTTCGGCACCAGGCCCTATGTGCAAGTGCCGTTCACGCAGGATCTGCAGACCGCGACCGCGCTGCTGGCGCAGACCGAGGTCGGCATGGCCGGACAGCAGACCGCGATCGGCGACACCATCGGGCTTGCGATCAAGACCTTCGAGGCAAGCAAGGCGCGCGAGAAGCTTCTCGTCCTGCTCACCGATGGCAACGATACGGCAAGCCGCGTCCCTCCGGAGCATGCCGCAGACATCGCACGCCAGAACGGCGTCGTGATCGACACGATCGGCGTCGGTGATCCGGCCGCGACCGGCGAGAACCGCGTCGATCTCGGCGTCCTGCGGTCGGTCGCCGCCACGACGGGCGGCCATTTCTACCGGGCCGAGGACGGTGCGCAGCTGCAGGCGATCTACGCGGACATCGACCGTCTCGCGCCGGCCAAGCTCGATACGCTGTCATGGCGGCCGAAGCAGCCGCTGTTCCAGTGGCCGCTCGGCGCCGCCGTGGTGCTGTCGCTGCTGCTGTGGCTCGGCCTTTCGCTGGAAAGCGGGCTGGGACGAAGGAGAGCGCTCGGCCATGCATGACGCGGCCGCGATCCCGTTCCATCTGCTGCGGCCGCTGTGGCTGCTGGCGCTGATTCCTGTCGCTGCCGTCTTCGCGTGGGTGCGGTGGCGGCAGAGCCCGCAGGCGCAATGGGGCGGGGTGATCGCGCCGCATCTGCTCAACCATCTCATCGTGCAACCGGGTGCGGGACGCGGCGTCAGCCCGCTCTATCTGGTCGCCGCCGCGATGTCGCTCGGCATCGTCGCGTTGTCGGGTCCGACCTGGCGGCGCGAGCTGCCGGCCTTCGTCGAGGACAAGGCGCCGCTGATGATCGCGCTGTCGCTCGATGCAACGATGGGGCAGAGCGACGTCGCGCCGACGCGGCTCGAACGCGCCAAGCAGAAGATCAGGGATCTGCTTGCGGCGCGCGCCGGCGCGCGCACGGGGCTGATCGCCTACGCGGGCACCGCGCATCTGGTGATGCCGCTGACCGACGATCGCGCCGTCATCGAACCCTTCCTCGCCGCGCTTGGCCCGGGCCTGATGCCGTCGGCCGGGAAGAACGCGGTCGCGGCGGCGGCGCTCGCCGCGGAGGCGCTCGCGACCGAAACGGTGCCCGGCACGATCCTGCTCGTCGCCGACGATCCCGGTGAGGAGGAAGCCGCGGCTCGTCAGTCTGCCGGACGGAACGGCCTGGTCAAGCTGAGCGTCACGCCGAACAAGGGCGAAAGGTTCGCACTCGGTTCGGACGTCGTCCAGGTCAGCATCGACGACGCCGACATCGCGGCGCTCGAGCGCCGGATCGAAACCCGCTATCAGGCCGCGCAAGGTGACGCGTTCGGTACGCAATGGCGCGATGAGGGCTTTTGGCTGCTGCTGCCGATTGCACTGCTCAGCCTGCTCTGGTTCCGGCGCGGCACGACGGTGGCCTGGGTTGTCGTCTTCGCCTGTCTGTCGCACGTGTCGTCCGCGAGGGCGGAGGAGCCGCGCCGTTTTGCCGACCTGTGGCTGACGCCGGATCAGCAAGGACGCATCGCCTTCGATCGCGGCGACTATGCGACCGCGGCCAAGCGCTTCTCCGATCCGATGTGGCGCGGTATCGCCGCCTATCGGGCGTTCGACTTCCTGACGGCCGCGCAGGAATTCGCCCATGTCGATACGCTCGAGGGACGCTTCGCGCTGGGCAACGCCCAGGCGCAGAACCACGCCTATGAGAAGGCGATCGCCGCCTATGACGAAGTCCTGAAGATCGCGCCCGGCCATGTCGCCGCGACGACCAACCGTGCCATCGTGGTGGCGGCGCTGAAGGCGAAGGAGGAGAAGCGAAAGAAGCAGGAGCAGGACGACAGCGCGCCGCCGGACGAGAAGGCCGACGAGATGCGGGTCGACCCGACCCAGAAGGGCGGCAAGCGGATCGAGGTGAAGCCGACGGATCTCACCACGGCCGGCGCCGCCGAAGCCTGGATGCGTCAGGTCCAGACCACGCCGGCTGACTTCCTCAAGCTGAAATTCGCGATCCAGGACGCGACGCGGCCGGCGGGGGCGAAGCCATGAGGCACCTGCTCGCCGCCGTAGCCCTGATGCTCGGATTGCTCATACCCTGCGCGGCGCGGGCCCAGCAAAACGCGCCGGAGCCGATCCTGCGGGTGACGATCGATCCGCCGCGCGTCCTGGTGGGGCAGGCGGCCACGCTGCGGATCGACGTGCTGGCGCCGAATTACATGACGGCGCCCCCCGAGCTGCCCGACTTCCAGGTCCGCAACGCCGTGACCCGCCAGTTGCGGAGCGTCAACGAGAACGAGCAGCGGGACGGCGTCAGCTATGCCGGCGTCCGGTTCGAATTTGCCATCCATCCGCAGGAGCCGGGCAGCTACGCGATCGCCGGTCAGACGATCACCATCAAATACGCCGCCGAGCCGCCGGCGACGCGCGAGGCCACGCTCGCGCTGCCGCCGATCGCATTTGAGGCCTTCATCCCGGAGGCGGCCTCCGCCCTGCAGCCGTTCCTGGCCGCGCGCAATCTGTCGATCGAGCAGACCGTCAACCGTTCGTCGGATCAGCTCAAGACCGGGGATGCCGTGACGCGGACCGTGACCATCAAGGCCGAAGGCATTCCGGCGATGCTGCTGCCGCCGGTGAAATTCGCCGCGTTCGAGGGACTCAAGCTCTACCCTGCGCAGCCGTCGCTCCAGGACAAGACCGACGGGCGCACCGATGTGCTGTCCTCGGCGCGTGTCGACAGCGGCGTCTACATGCTCGAGAAGGCCGGCGACTATGTGCTGCCGCCGATCGACCTGCGCTGGTGGAACATCGACGCGCAAAGCATCGATGTGGCGCATCTCGACCCGGTGACGCTGCGCGTGGAGACGAACCCGGCAGCCGGCGCTGCCTCGTCAATCGGCACGTCCAGCGCACGTTGGTCATGGGGCGCGCTGCGCGATGTCATCGCCGATCGCTGGAAGTCGGCCGTAGTCGTGTTGCTGGCGCTAGCCGGGCTCGGCTGGCTGATGCCGCGGACGATACGCGCGATCGCGGCGCGTCTTCGCCGGCATCGCGAGGCCTATCTGCGCTCGGAAGCGTTCGCCTTCAGGGAGCTGCGGCACGCCGTGCGCCATGGCGACGCCAAGGCGGTTTACTTCGCGCTGCTCGACTGGCTGCAGCGGTTCGAGCCGGTCGCGCCGCAGCACACGGTCGAGGCGTTCAAGGCCGTCGCCCATGATGCCGCGCTCGATGACGAGATCGGCGCCGTCGAGCGCGAGCTGTTCGCACCGTCGCCCGGCGCGGCGCGCTGGTCACCGCGCCGGCTGCTGCGCCAGGTCGGTGGCGCCCGGCGCAACTTGCGTCGGCGCGCGAGACGCCGCGAAGACACGCGCTTACTTCAGAACCTGAATCCGGTCGGGCCTTCCTCCACCACGTCCTTTGGTCGACCAAAGCCCGCCAGATGAACGAAGCACATTGAGACTGATCGAGCAGAACGCATGATTCGTAGTCACCAGAGCGAGCAACCCTTGAGTAACTAAGGAGTGTCGAATGAAGAGTGAGACGAAGAAACATGACGCCGGCGCCAATTCCGATTGCGGTGCCTCGACCATCGATCGCCGGGCCGTGCTGCTCGGCACGTCATCGCTTGCCGCCACTGCGGCGCTGACGTCGCAGGCTCTCGCGCAGGCCCAGAAGGCCGCGCCCGCCGCGGCGCCGGCCGGTGGCCGCAAGCCAAACATCCTCGTCATCTTCGGCGACGACATCGGCATCCCGCAGATCAGCGCCTACACCATGGGCATGATGGGATATCGTACGCCCAATATCGACCGGATCGCGCGCGAGGGCGCCATCTTCACCGACGCCTACGGTCAGCAAAGCTGCACCGCCGGCCGCGCCTCCTTCATCCTCGGTCAGGAGCCGTTTCGCACCGGCCTTCTCACCATCGGCATGCCGGGCGATCCCCACGGCATCCAGGACTGGATGCCGACCATCGCCGACGCCATGAAGACCCAGGGCTATGCCACCGGCCAGTTCGGCAAGAACCACCTCGGCGACCGCGATGAGCATCTGCCGACCAAGCACGGCTTCGACGAGTTCTTCGGCAACCTTTATCATCTCAACGCCGAGGAGGAGCCGGAAGGCTATTTCTATCCGAAGGATCCGAATTTCCGTAAGCAGTTCGGCCCGCGCGGCGTGATCAAATCGTCCGCGGATGGAAAGATCGAGGACACGGGTCCGCTGAACACCGCGCGCATGCCCACCGTGGACGAAGAATTTCTCGGCGCTGCCAAGGATTTCATCGGCCGTCAGGCCAAGGCGGACAAGCCGTTCTTCGTCTGGTTCAACTCGACGCGCATGCACGTCTTCACGCATCTGAAGCAGGCGTCTCTCGGCAAGACCGGCAAGGGTATCCATGCGGACGGTATGGTGGAGCATGACGGAATGGTCGGCGAATTGCTCAAGCAACTCGACGATCTCGGCATCGCCGACAATACGATCGTCCTCTACACCACGGACAATGGCGCGGAGATCGCGCTGTGGCCCGACGGCGCGATGACCCCATTCCACGGCGAGAAGGGCACGACCTGGGAAGGCGGCATGCGCATTCCGATGATGGTGCGATGGCCGGGCGTGGTGAAGCCCGGCACCGAGTACAACGAGATCATCTCGCTGATCGACTGGTTCCCGACGCTTTGCGCCGCGGCGGGGATGAATGACGTCAAGGAGAAGATGAAGACCGGATTTGCCGGCGCGGGCGGCAAGACCTTCAAGGTTCATCTCGACGGCTACAACTTCATGCCGTTCTTCAAGGGAGACGCAAAGGAGCCGCCGCGCGACTCGATCTACTACTTCGACCAGGGCGGCAATCTCAACGCGATCCGGTGGAACGACTGGAAGCTGAGCTTTGCCTCGTCGAAGGGAAACATCGCAACCGGCACACGCGAGGTCACGGCGTGGTCGCTGATCACCAATCTGCGCATGGATCCCTACGAGCGCGGACTGGAGGAGGGCGGCGAGGCGATAAAATTCCTCGCCCAGAACATGTGGCTGATCGTGCCTGTGCAGGGAAAGGTCAAGGAATTCTTCGCCGATTTTGACCAGTTCCCTTATCAGGAAGGCAGCTCGCTCAACGCGGCCGGCATCAACTATGGCTTGCTCCGGCAGCAGGCCGCCCTGAAGCGACTGAGCGACATCGAACGCTTGAAGCCGCAGTGATGCAGGAAGAGCAACGGACGGAAATAGGGAAAGTGCGATGATGGTTCGGCTTGCCGCTGTGCTGCTTGCGTGGCTTGTAGCCATCTCCGTTGCGGTGGCGCAGCCGGCGGATCCCTTGCCATCCTGGAAAGAAGGCGCGGCGAAATCGGCGATTGTCGATTTCGTCGCGCGCGTCACGACGCTGGGCGGGCGCGACTTCGTGCCGCCCGCCCAGCGGATCGCGACGTTCGACAATGACGGCACGCTGTGGACCGAGCAGCCGTTCTATTTTCAGCTCGCCTTTGCGTTCGACCGCGTCAAGGCGATGGCGCCGGAGCACCCGGACTGGAAGACGCGGCAACCGTTCAAGGCGCTTCTCGAAAAGGACACCAAGGCGCTGGCCGCGAGCGGCGAGAAGGGCCTCTTGCAGATCGTGGCGGCGACGCATGCCGGCATCACCACGGATGCGTTCGCGCAGTCCGTCCGCGAATGGCTCGCGACCGCCAGGCATCCGCGCTTCAACCGGCCGTATGACAGCCTGGTCTACCAGCCGATGCTGGAGCTGCTGGCCGATCTCAGGGCCAGCGGCTTCAAGACCTTCGTCGTTTCCGGCGGCGGGGTCGAGTTCATGCGGCCGTGGATGGAGAAGGTTTACGGCATCCCGCCGGAGCAGGTGGTCGGCTCGTCCGGCGTGGTCAAATTCCAGATCGGCCCCGACGGCAAGCCGGTCCTGATGAAGGAGGCCAAGGTCGAGTTCATCGATGACGGTCCGGGCAAGCCGGTCGGTATCAACCGCTTCATCGGCCGCCGGCCGATCTTCGCGTTCGGCAACTCCGACGGCGACCTGCAGATGCTGCGATGGACCTTGGCGGGATCGGGCGCGCGCTTCGCCGGCATCGTGCACCACACCGACGAGGTTCGCGAATACGCCTACGACCGTCAATCCAAGATCGGCGAGCTCGACAAGGCGCTCGACGCGGCCGCCGCAGGCGGCTGGACCGTGGTCGACATGAAGCAGGACTGGAAGGAAATCTTCCCGTCCTTAACCACAACCGGCGGTGCGAAGGAGACGAAGCCATGAGCGGCTACGACATCTTTGCCTGGATCGTGCTGGTCATCCTGCTGGCCAGCGCGATCGGGGTATTGTGCATCGCCGGCTGGCTGCCCGGGCATATCGCGAAGTCGCGCAACCATCCCTACGCGCAGGCCGTGACGGTGGCCGGCTGGGTCACGCTGCTGTTCGGCTTCGCGCTGTGGCCGATCGCGCTGATCTGGGCCTATGTCGACGTGCCCCAACGCAAGAGTGGAGCGGTGTGATGGGCGTCGCGATCATCAACACCTATCTGGTGCTGCTGTTCCTGCTGGTGCATTTCAAGATCGTGCGCTTCAACCTGTTCTGGAAGCTGTCGCCGTTCATCGTGCTGGTCCTGGTGCTGTTCGGTCTCCTGGTCCCGATGAACTGGGGCGCGCCGCAGGGTTCGGCGCTGGTGGTGCGTAATGCGGTGTCGATCGTGCCCGACGTCGCGGGCGAGGTGACCGAGGTGCCCGTCGTCGCCAACACCGCGCTGAAGGCGGGTGACGTCCTGTTCAAGATCGATCCGACGCCCTACGATGCGCAGGTCAAGGCGATCACGGCGCAGCTCAAGCTGTCGAAGACGCGGCTTGCGCAGATGACGACGCTGTACGAGCGCGACGCGGGGCGTGGCTTCGACGTCGAGCAGCGGCAGTCGGAAGTCGATCAGCTCAGCGGCCAGCTCGAGGCGGCGCAGTGGAATTTGGACAAGACGGTGGTGAAGGCGCCGGCCGACGGCTACGTCACCAACCTAGCGCTACGCAAGGGCGCGCGGGTAACCAATCTGTCGCTGTCGCCGGTAATGGCGTTCATCGATACCTCGAACACGATCATCGGCGTCGAGATCAACCAGATCGATGCCCGCTACGTCGCGCCGGGGCAGGAGGTCGAGGTCACCTTCAAGTTCGCGCCCGGGCAGATCTATTCCGGCAAGGTCGAAAGCGTGCTGCAGGCGATTGCGACAGGCCAGACCCAGACCTCCGGCACCGCCGTGGCGCCGAAAGCGATCGAGGCGGCACCTTTCGTCGTGCGTGTGAAGCTCGACGATGCTGCCTTCGCTAATCGGTTGCCTGCGGGCAGCGCCGGGACGGCGGCAATCTATACGGAGCATCTGAAGCCGACGCATGTCGTCCGTCGCGTGCTGCTGCGGCAAGTTGCGATCATCAATTATGTCAATCCGTTTTGAGCGAAGGGGCACGAGATAGATGAGGAGATCATCTGCTGAAGACGAAGCATCACCGCGGCGCGGCGGGCGAGGGACCGTGAGCCGGCGGCAGACGCTGCTCGGCGCTGCCGCGCTCCTGACCAGCGGGTTGCTGACGCCATCACGTGGCTGGGCTCAATCCGTGTCGGCGGATGATGCGCGGGCAATCGCCAAGGATGCCTACATCTACGGCTTCCCGCTCGTCGACAGCTATCGGGTGCAATACTCCTACTTCGTCGATCGTGGCGGTGCCGAATACAAGGCGCCGTGGAACACGATCTTCAACAACGCGCGGGTCTACACGCCCGACGACAAGGCGATCCAGACCCCCAATTCGGACACGCCGTATTCCTATGTCGGTGCGGACCTGCGTGCCGAGCCCATCGTGTTCACGGTGCCGGCCGTCGAGAAGGGCCGCTACTATTCGCTGCAATTCATCGACATGTACACGTTCGACTTCGCCTATGTCGGCAGCCGCGCCACCGGCAATGGCGCAGGGAGCTACCTGCTGGCGGGGCCGACCTGGAAGGGCCAAAAGCCGAAGGGGATCAGGAAGGTCATTCGCTGCGAGACCCAGTTTGCCTTCGTGCTTTATCGCACCCAGCTCTTCAACCCCGGCGACATCGAAAATGTGAAGAAGATTCAGGCCGGCTACAAGGTCGAGAGGTTGTCGCAGTTTCTCGGCAAGCCGGCGCCCGCGGCTGCGCCCGAGGTCGCATTCGTCAAGCCGATCACTGCCGAGCAGGAGCGCAACTCGCTCGAATTCTTCGGCATCCTCAACTTCCTCCTCCAGTTCTGCCCGACCCATCCGAGCGAGAGGGCGCTGATGGCGCGCTTTGCCAGGGTCGGGATCGGCGCGGGGAAACCGTTTGATGCCAATTCGCTGTCGCCGGAGACACGCAAGGCCTTGCAGGACGGTATGGCCGATGCCTGGAAGGCTTTTGCCGAGTTCAAGGAGACGAAGATCGATACCGGGAAATCATCGAGCGCAGACGGGTTCGGGACGCGGGAGTATCTGAAGAACGACTACATGCAGCGGATGTCGGCGGCGGTGCTTGGGATCTATGGAAATTCGAAGCAAGAGGCAATGTATCCCGCTTACTTCGTCGATGCTGCCAAGCGGAAGCTCGACGGTGCCAATCGCTACACGATGCGCTTTGCGCCGGGTCAGCTGCCGCCGGTCAACGCGTTCTGGTCGCTCACGATGTACCAGCTGCCGGCGAGCCTGCTCTATGCCAACTCGCTCAACCGCTATTTGATCAATTCGCCGATGTTGTCGAACCTGAAGCGCGATGCCGACGGCGGGATCACGCTCTATATCCAGAACGAGCCGCCGGGCCAGGACAAGGAAGCCAACTGGCTGCCGGCCCCGAAGGGACCGTTCTTCGCGGCAATGCGCCTGTATTGGCCGAAGCCCGCGGCGCTCTCCGGCCAATGGAAGGCGCCGCCGATGCAGCAGATTTCGTAGGGGACTGACAGATGACGATCAGAGAAATTGCTTTTGGCTTGGTAACTTTCGCAGTGATCACGAACGCTCAGGCGCAGTCGCCTGCCGGCGGTGCTGTGCCGGTCACGGTCGACAATTTCGCCCGTGCCGAATCCGATCTCTACTTCGGCAACAACGTCAAGGATACCGGCGGGACCGGCAAGCTCTTCCATCACCGCGAGCCGATGTCGATCGACAAGCAGGTGGTGATCCGGGCGAATCGCGATACGCTTTACTCCTCCGGCGTGTTCGACCTCGACGCCGGGCCGGTGACCCTCACGCTGCCGGGTGCCGGCAAGCGCTTTCGTTCGTTGATGGCGGTCAACGAGGATCACTATGTGGTCGGCAATGTCGAATATCGCGCGGGCAGTTTCACCTACGACAGGGCGAAGGCCGGCACGCGTTATATTCTGCTCGCGTTGCGGACGCTGGTCGATCCCAATGATCCAAAGGACGTGGCTCAGGTTCATGCGCTGCAAGACGCCATCAAGGTCAGCCAGAAGGGTCCCGGCAAGTTCGAGGTGCCGAACTGGGACCAGGCCAGCCAGAAGAGTATCCGTGACGCGCTTCTGGTGTTGAACGATCATACCGGCGGCTTCGCCCACGCGTTCGGAGCCAAGGGCCAGGTCGATCCGGTGAGGCATTTGATCGGCACCGCCGCCGGCTGGGGCGGCAATCCCGACAAGGACGCGTCCTATCTCAGCATCACGCCGGCCCGGAACGACGGCACGACGGTCTACAAGCTGACCGTCAGGGACGTGCCGGTCGACGCATTCTGGTCGATCAGCGTGTACGACGCGAAGGGATATTTCGAGAAGAATCCCTACGACGCGTATACGCTGAACAACATCACGGCAAAGAAATCCGCCGATGGTTCGATCGCAATCCAGTTCGGCGGTTGCGATGGCAAGATCCCGAACTGCCTGCCGGTCATGAAGGGCTGGAATTACACGGTCCGGCTCTATCGGCCGCGCCCGGAGATCCTGAACGGGAAGTGGAAATTCCCGAAGGCGCAGGCGGCGAGCTGAGTGCGATGAAACAACTTGTCCAGGCTTTGACGGTCGCATCGGCCATTAGTGCATTTCGAAAGAGGTAGAGATGATTGCGCAGCGGACCATGATCCTGTTCTCGATCGCGCTGCTATCCGGGACGATTGCAACCACGCCCGTGAGGGCGGCGGAGCCTGCTGCATCCGCTGCGGGGCTTGCAGGCGACGTCGTGCAGCGGCGCGCGTTCGAAGCCGTCGTCTGGGGCATGCCCGCCGTCAATACCGACCTGATGCTGCAGCAGGCGAAGACCAGGGTCGGCCTGAAGGACAACCAGATCGTCTACTGGTCGCGGCTGCCGAGCTGGAAGAACCAGACGCTGACGCCGAATCCCGACGCGGTCTATCTGATGGCGTTCTTCAACACCGCTCAGGCCGGTCCAATGGTGCTGGAGGTTCCGCCGGCCGGGGAGGAGTCGATCACCGGCAACATCGACACGGTCTGGCAGGTCGCGCTGGAAGATGCCGGACCATCCGGTGCCGACAAGGGGAAGGGCGGCAAGTACCTGATTCTGCCGCCTGGCTATTCGCAGACGCCTCCCGACGGCTATATTCCCCTGCGATCCGATACGTCCTCCGGCTACGCGCTGCTGCGCTCCACGCCCAAAAGCGGCAGTGACGCCGACGTCGCCAAGGCTGTGGCTTACGGCCGCCAAATCAAGCTCTACCCGCTCTCGCGCGCCGACAACCCTCCGGAGACGACGTTCGTGGATGCGGTCGACGTCGTGTTCGATTCCACGATCCCCTACGATATCCGTTTCTTCGGGGCCCTCAACCGCATCGTTCAGTCCGAACCCTGGCTTGAGCGCGACAGGGCCATGATCGATCAGCTGCGTTCGATCGGCATCGAAAAGGGCAAGCCATTCAACCCCGATGCCGCGATGCGCAACCGCCTCGAAGCCGGGGCGCGTGATGCTCATGCCTGGCTCGAGTACAAATACACCACGGCTTTCGCGCCCTACAATGAAGGCCACCGCTGGGGCGTTCCGGCGGCGCCTGAGGTCATCCAGGGCCAGTCGGATTCCTACGCCAGGCGCGACAGTTATCCGGTCGATGCGCGGGGGCTGACCTATTCCTACGGCTTTGTCGGCATCAAGCGGTTGGGCGCGGGACAATTCTATCTGATGACGATCGCCGACAAGACGGGCAATGCCCTTTCCGGCGCGAGCCAGTATCGCTTGACCGTGCCGGCAAACGCACCGGTCGCGCAATATTGGTCCGCGACCGCCTACGACCGTGCGACGCATGCCTTCATCCGGGATATGCCGCGTTTCAGCCGGTCGTCGCAGAATCCCGAACTGCAGAAGAACGCCGATGGCTCGGTCGATGTCTATTTCGGCCCGGCAGCTCCCGCGGGTAAGGAAACGAACTGGATACCGACGCGCGCCGGCGGAGAGTTCGAGGTCCTGTTCCGCCTCTATGGCCCGCAGAAGCCGCTGTTCGACAAGAGCTGGGTGCTGCCGGACATCGAGCGCGTCGCGGCAGGGACGGGGCCGGCGTCGCCGACCGTCGGGGCGGTAGCCGCCACGACCGATACGGTCCCGGTGACCGCCGATAACTTCGTCCGCGCCGAAACCGACCTCTACTTCGGCGGGGTGGTGAAGAAGGACGGCTTCGGCAAGTTCGAGCACAACCGCGAAGCCTTGCCGATCGACAAGCAGACGGTGATCCGGACCAACAGGGACACGCTCTATTCCGGCGCGGTGTTCGATCTCGATGCAGGGCCGGTGACGATCACGCTGCCGGACGCCGGCAAGCGCTTCATGTCGATGCAGGTCATCGACGAGGACCAGTACACGCCTGAGGTCATCTACCGGTCCGGCCGGTACACGTTCAGCAAGGACAAGATCGGCACCCGCTATGTGGTGATGGCGGTGCGCATCCTGGTTGATCCGAACAATCCGAAGGATGTCGAACAGGTCCACGCGCTGCAGGATGCGATCAGGGTCAGCCAGAGGAGTGCCGGCAAATTCGAGGTGCCGAACTTCGATCCGGCCGGCCAGAAGAAGGTTCGCGAGGCGCTGCTTGCGCTGGCGTCGACGCTGCCCGACACCAAGGGGATGTTCGGCGCGCGGGGCAAGGTTGATCCGGTGCGGCGGCTGATCGGGGCGGCGTCGGCGTGGGGTGGTAATCCCGAAAAGGATGCGCTCTATCTCAACGTCACGCCCGCGAAGAACGACGGCACGGCGATCTATCGGCTCGACGTCAAGGACGTGCCGGTCGACGGCTTCTGGTCGATCAGCCTCTACAACAAGGAAGGCTATTTCCAGGCCAATCCCTATGACGCTTACTCGCTCAACAGCATCACCGCGAAGCGGAATGCCGACGGCGCAGTGACGGTGCAGTTCGGAGGCTGCGATGGGAAGATTGCCAATTGCCTGCCAACCATGGCGGACTGGAATTACATGGTGCGGCTCTACCGGCCGCGGCCGGAGATCCTGAACGGGAAGTGGAAATTCCCGGAGGCGCAGGCGGTGAACTGAAGCGCCCGCGAATCCGCTATGATGTCTTGAACGAAATGGGGAGCTCGGGATGAAGACAGTCAAGAATCACAAGCGCGCCGTTCTCGGCATCGTTGGCGCAATCGCGCTGTCGACGATGCCGCGCACAGCCTTGGCCGACGCCGGTGGATTGAGCTTCTGGCTGCCCGGCGCGTTCGCCAGCCTGACCGCAGCACCGGCGGTGCCCGGCTGGGCGTATGAGACGATCTACATTCATCTCGACACAAGCGCCAACGCGGGAAAGAATTTTGTCATCGGCAACCGCGTGCCGGGGTCCGTCGTCGCCGGCCTCAACGCGCATGCGGACGTTCTCATCGAAGGGTTCACCTATACCTGGGCTCAGTCGGTCCTCGGGGGCCAGGCGGCCGTAACCTTCCTTACCGCGCCGGGAAATATCGGCGTCGGCGTAGACGCCACGCTGACGGGGCCGCGGGGCAATACGGTCTCGGGCGTCGCAACCGACAACCGCAACACGGTCTCCGATGTCTTCTACCAGGGTACCCTGAAATGGAATCAGGGTGTCAACAACGAGATGTTCTACATCTTCGGCAACATCCCGAGCGGGACCTATGACAGCAGTCGCCTCGCCAATCTCAGCTTCGGATTCACCGCGATCGACGTCGGCGGTGCCTATACCTATCTCAATCCTGAATCCGGCCAGGAGTTCTCGGTGCTGGCGGGCGTCACCTACAATGGAATGAACAAGGATCTGCAGTACCAGAACGGCATCGACTTCCACGTCGACTGGGGACTCTCGAAGTTCGTCGCCAAGAATGTGCATGTCGGTGTCGCCGGCTACTATTTCCAGCAGCTCACCGGAGACAGCGGTGCCGGCGCCAAGCTCGGCGATTTCAAGGGACGCGTTGCCGGCATCGGCCCGCAGGTCGGATTCATCTTTCCGGTGGCCGACGGCTATCAGGGCTATCTGAACGTCCGAGGCTACAAGGATTTCGCCGCCGAGAACCGGCCGGAGGGATGGACGGCGTGGGTGACGTTCCAGCTCTCGCCGGCCGCGCCGGCTGCGACACCGACCAAGCCGATCGTGCGCAAATATTAGCGGAGGCGAACGACGAGTTCGATGAGTGATGCGCGCGAGACCGGCCGGGGGCCGGTTCGTATCGGCTTCCGCACCTCGATCATCACGGTGGTCATCGCCGCGGTGCTGGTGGTCGGACTGACGCTGGTCTATCTCAGCTTCAGGCGGGTCTCGTCGATCACCCAGATGGCTGCGAGCACCTTCATCGACAAGGTGGGGCAGATCGGCGCCGATCGCATCGACGCGCAGTTCAAGAATGTGCGCGACAGCCTCGAGATCCTGGCAGGCCTGCCGGCCATCCAGGAGGCCGACGTCGCCGATAATG
>NZ_JAQOSR010000161.1:0-21027 GCF_046718885.1 Bradyrhizobium sp. UFLA01-814
TGGGGCACTGGCTGCGGAACCGAAATGCGGCTAAACGCACTGACAGAGACGATGTAGCCATCCGCGCTCTCTACGGCAATCCCACGACCAGGGGGCTAGCGATCAACACAGCTGTCGACCGGTGCCTTCGCGGCCAATTCCTCCTCGAAGGCCCCTACGATATCGCTGCTGAATCGAAAGAGCCTGCTATTCGTGAGCAGATCCTAGACAAGGCTTTTGCGGCTCGTTCCGTCGTTGCGACTGCACCTCTTCGCGCCATTGAAGGATTGGCGAAGTTTGATGCCACGCGGGCGGTTGAAGCGATCGAAGTTGGGCTTCGTTCCCATCCGTCGCTCGAACGACAGTTGTGCAAACTCCTTGTACGCGTTACGCCGGATACAGCAGCTAAGATGCTTATTGACTCTGCGCTCACGATTGACCGCGCTTCGCTGCGACGTGCAGTCGGTCGAACACTGCGCCGGCTTAATGCCGAGAAAGTCGGAGATATTGTCGTCGAGCGAATGCACGGATCAGCGCCTGAACGCAAGGCGATCTGCGAACTCGCAAGATACGTGTCCACACCCGAACTCATGAAAACTCTCGGCTCGTTAGCTGAGCATGACAGCTCTCGCGAAGTTCGGCATGCCGCCTTCGAAGCCCTCCGCTTTCAAGGACAGCTTGCCAACATCCGCACATTGTTTGCGGCATTTCCATCTGCAACATACGAGCGGCGGTGGAGTTTGTTGGTTGCGATACTTGATGCTGCAGACCCGTATTTATACACCGACAGCGAAGACGAGTTCTGGCTTGGTAATATACTCGTGGATGGCATCCCGGCTATCTACGAGCGACACGCCAATAAGACTTTGGAGCGGCGCAGACAAAGCGAAAAATAGATCTAATCCCAGAAAAAATGTACGCGGCATGAACTCTTTGGCCACGGCTATCTCAGTACATGAACGTCGAGCGAAACGAAGCCGCCTCGCCCAACCGCAAACGCCCGATGCGTTGTGGCCTCAACCGTTACACCATCTCGAAATCGGTCAGGCGAACGCCGAGAACAGAACCAGCCCAGTTGGCCATGTCTCCCTTGGAATTATTCTGCGAAAGCCATTCGGAGTCGTAGCGGAATGGGGCATCCATCACGATCCACTGCGAGATGAGATCATATTGGGATGATGTTTCCGTAAATCCATGAGGCTTCGTGGCCAGGGTACATAGTTCTCATTCTGACGCTGCTCGAGCGCAGCCGCTTTCGCGAGCGCGTCGACCCTTATCGTCCGAAATGTGGTAAGAAGTTCGACGGGATTGGTGGCTGCAAATTCGATCCGAATACCAACTTCGGTGCCGCTCCAGGCGGTACTGGGAAGCAGAGGAATCACTAAGTGCAGCTCGTTCGTTGACACTTCAAACCACAGATCCAAGCTGATGGTCGGCAAACCTGCTGATCCGTCTGCATCTGAATCTCCAGTCTCGTCGAAGATCTTCCAACATGCCGAGCTGAAGTCATAGACAGAGAACCGGTCCTTCGTGCCGGCGACAAAAGCGTGAATGGCCTGGGTGGCGGAGGTGTTGCCGCTATTGTTCGAGCCTACAAAGATTGAAATATCCGAATCCAACTCAATGAACGCACCCACAACCGTCGAAAATTCTTGATTCTGCATGAATGTAAGTGCACGTGCTCGCTCTGATTACTGCACGAGCACACTACAATCGCAGGTGATCCGCGATATCCGTCGTCATTTAGCTTTTGGTAGATGTACGTCTGCGGCAGAAAACGGGCCGCCAGTCACCGGTCTTTGAAAAGGTTCAGTTGAGACTGCTTGAACCCATCACTGATCTCTTCTGAGCACGGCTTTGGAAATCGTTTTGGTTTCCGCCATGACATCACAGAACACGCGAAAGCGATAATGACCACCCGTAGTACCCACTCTCGACACAGATTTGATCAAGCCCCATCAGGCCCTCGACATGATTTTCGCTATTTCGACGGCTTGATGAAGAATGAGATGCAGCCGCTATTGTCGTTGTAGAGCCACTGATACGTGCGCGGGAGGATGAGGACCGCGTCGTTCACGTAAAAGAACAGCTCATCGGTTACCTTGGGCGTGACGTACTCTGAAATCTTCTTCACGCGCCGGTCTGGGTCAGGTTCGAGAAAGTCCACTTCGCTGCCAAGAGAGCCATAGCGCGCCACCGGCTGAAACCAGGGCTGGAAATAGTATCGCCGCAGCGGTGATGCGAGAATATGGATGGTGGTCTCGGTCCAGGACAGCTGAGTGCCGCCCTCCGGATTGTGGAAAGTCGAATATCCGCGCGCGTCCGTTTCAACGCTGCCATTCATTAAGGGCTCTTCCCCGGCGCCCGCGGCTAGTTTGCATGTGTCCTTGCTGGTCGAATACTTCTCATACTGACGGGCCAGCGTTGTCGGGTCCGGGTTGGTCCAAATGTAGTATCGCTCGAGGCGGCCGACCTTATAACCCGTGGCAAAGCACGGGTCGGAGGTTGGAAAGGAGACCAGCGTTCCGGCATCCGGAATGTACTCCAGCTTGTCCGTTCTCTTGCAAATCAGCCCCGCCTGGTCCACAGCCGTGAATAGAAGGCGGTCGCCGACCGTGAGCGCCAGATATGCAATAACAATGGCCGAAAGCGCCGGACCCAGATAGTAGCGCCATCCTGAACGGACTCCCATGAGGACACGTTCACGACTTCCTGGCGTGGAGCTGGGAGCCGCCTTCGGCGCTGGAAGCATTCCCGCGAACGCTTTGCGCCAAAGCGCGGTCATTCGGTCGTCGATCGCCGAAGCAACGCGCCGACCGCCGACGATCAATACTCCAATGATACCCACCAGGATCAGGAACGTCCCCGGATACTGCGCATAGGAAGCCAGCCATTGGGATACCCACGAAGGCAGGAACCCACTCAGCATTCGGATAAAGTCCGAAACCCATTTGAGCGCGTTGACCCTCTCACCAAGCGGATCACTCCGCCCGGTGAACGGAAATACGACAAGTACTGCGGTCGCCGCCAAGGTGAGGAAATATAGCGCCGCGCGGGTGTAGACGAGCGGCCAGACGTCCTCGCGCTCGGCGATAACGCGCGCCTGGGCTTGCTCCGAGGTTTCCGGCGTGTTGATTGTCGGCCCCGACGCGCTGTCCGGCAGGCTATCGATTCTGAAGCGGACGCTGCCGTCTTGGACTATCTCTGGCGAGACAACATCATAGTCATGTGGAATTCCAATCGGCGCATAGACGTGGGCGTTGTTCTTTATGCGCCTTAATACTGTCTCGTGGATCTTGGGCTTCTCAACATACACCTCATCACCCGTCGTCCAGGAGAAGCGCTGGCGGGTCAGCCGGGATACGCGCCGTGGCCCGTAGCGGTAGTAACTCGCCGCGCCTGCGCGGGAGTCATATAGCCGGCCGTCTTTATCTTGCGCCTGCTTGGTTTCCGCGAGCGCTGCAGGATCCGATGACTTGAAGGAGAGACCTTGCGCTCTCGCCTCCTCCATAATCCAGTATAGAGGTATCTGTGCCAAGGAATCGTCCGGATATCCGCCACCAACATTCGCATGCACGCCAACGAACCAGACCTGGCTAATTCTCTCCGCCGAGGTGTAACGGCCAGCTCCGCTTGTCGAATGCTTCTCCTGCCTCTCATTCCAAAGGACGGGATGGAATGTGGTGCGCTCGTCATCGAGGGAGAGCGCATGACACGCGCGCTTAACATTAGGATGAAGCGTGTGGCCGGGCAATTCCAGCGGCCAGATCCATTGGCTTACACCCTGGGTCATTTCGTCGATCGGAAGACCGTAAGCGGCGACCGTATCCCACAGCCCTAGAAAGCGGATGACCGGCGTCTCCCTTCCGGACGGCACTCCCATTGGCTTGGAAGACACTTCTCTTCCAAGCAATTTCTTCAGGCCGAGAACCATCAAGTACCAGTTCGTGTGGAAATGCCTCCTGTGATACGCCCGGTAGGCCCTTTTCGCCTGCCGGTCCAATTCGCTATCGGAGATGCCCTCTGCCGGAATCAGGCCTTGATCTAGGATCAATCCCATCGTGACGCGGATCGTGAAAGCGCCCCGGCTGAAACCGAATGCGAACATCTCGTCGCCCTGGTTGCGGTAGTTGCGGCAAGCGAACTTGTAGAGCGTGATTACGTTGCGACGGAGGCCAATGCCAAATGCTCCCCCAAGAAGAGCTAACGGCTTGAATGACGAGGTCCCGACCCCATCGTCATAGCAAGCGACCTGATCGTCGTTGGTGAGGTCCAGCGCGCTGAACATGCGCCAAACGTTGGTTCGCCAGACCTTTGCCGATGAATTGCCAGTGCCATCTGAGAGAAGCACGATGCGCCGCGGCATTTTCTTCCTCAATCAAATGAAATCAGTAAGCTGCCGCAATAGTCGGACAACATGTGGTTGCAATATACGCTAGATGAGCGTTGCTCGCCCATGAGTCAAGATCAATTAGTCTTTCATTTTGGAATCTGCTCTCGAAGGGTCCTTTTCCAATCGGAAGGGCGACTTGGTGTCCTTCAATATGCAGCGCAGATCGCGCAGCCCTTCCGCGCCTTTCGGAGTCATCACGCAGATTCTCAACAGATGGGTTGCGAGCTCGTCCGTCCGGTTCGTACAAAATCCCGGATCTGAGCTGGCTACGGTTGTTCATGACAATCACAACCTGAGCTCGAATCATCCAACCGATTGGGATCGACCGTTTTCGTTGACGTCGTGCTCTTAAATTTGAGCTGCGCTTGGGGGCGTAGCTCCCTGTTCGTTTAGCTGCCTGGAAAGAAGGATCCAACGGCTGTAAGGCCTAAAATGGCCCGGAAATCGTTATCGACGTCTCCTCAGCAGCACGCCGTGGCTCGCGAGGGCTCTTCCGCTCGCACGTGTCGCAACGAGGCTTCGAGCCGCGCCTTCTCGTTCGCGCTTCTTGCACTCGCCTACCGCGTGGCGGGCTGAATTCGACCAAGCGGGTCTTGCCCGGATGGAGCGACAGCGAGAATGCCCCGATCCTTCACCCCGAGATGAATCTCGTTCTCGGCCTCGGACGCCGGGTCCACCACGGACTTCCATCTGCCCGGTCGAGCATCAGCTTGCCGAGCTCCATCGCGCGCAAGTCATCCTCCGGCGCCACGACGAAGAGCAGCCGCGAGCAGGAAACGGGGCGACAGGTTTCCGATACTCGATAAGTGTCTCTTGCGCCGGGGCAGCCGCCGTATGCTTGAGCTTCACTAGCAGACCTTCTCCACGCATTTCGCCGAAGTTCCGACCTGTGCTTAAATCCTCCCATCGGGAGTCTCTACGGCTGTACCAGGCGGCGGACCATGATCCTTTGCCGGCAAGCAACGAGAGCTCCGTTCTGTTCAGGAGGTAGAAGCTGTGGCTCATTTGCACTAGGCGCCGATCTGAAAGGTCGCTAGGGATCCTCATCAGCGAGGGGGCGATGAGCGTCGTAGGATATCAGGTGTATTCGAAGAACGGCGACGGTGCTGTCAGGGTTGTCGTTTCCTCCGCAAAGCAGGCGCTCGCCAAGGCCGATGAACTGGCCGAATCCGGGAACGAGATCCAGATCAAGGACCTTGCCGGCAGGATCATCGACACGGCGACGATCATCGAACTCGCCGCGCAGGAGTAGATTGTTTGTCCCCAGCGTCGTTGCCTCGAGGCGCTGAGGCAGACTTGTACGATCAGCAGACATCGAAAAGCGCAACAAACCTTCCATGCTGTTGGCGCCAGGGCCGCTCTCTCCCAATCTAATCAAACGGTCTGCTCAGAGCTTCTGACGCTGTACGAAACTATTTCATAAGATTACGCGAGTCCAATTGACGCATCTCGCGCCATCATCTTCTCCCTAGCTCGCGGCCGGGCCGCACTGTACGAGCTACAGGCTAGGCTAGGGTTCATATCGTTGCTCGCCATTTTCAGCTAAGCCAAAGCAAGATGAGTAGGATCGCCCCACCGGCCACAAATGAGACCACGAGCGCAGGGACATGGAGACGATGGGCGGGTTGTGGGTCGAACTCTGTCGCCTTGAGCGACTGAACCCATTGGGGCCACCGTCGATCAACCACCCATGCGGTCGTGAACGCTCCAGCCAATGCTACGAGATCGATGGCTATGTCCATAGTGCTGCTCCAGTATGCACTTCCTCACAAAATTGCGGCATCACCCTTCGGAACCAATGCAGTTTATATTAGTGGAGCACGCTGAACTTCCAGCTCAAGCAGTGATTCGATCACGATTCGACCATGGCTATCGAGGGACGCCCGCATCCATCCCGCTCGGCTTCCACGCATCGAAGGCTTCTCATCGGTTTGCGATCGAATGGGATCTCTTGCGAGATTCGTTGGTTGGTCGATGGCGAATTGGTTCACCGTCGCGTCGTTTGGGATCCGACTCCCATACCGCAACTCCCTATGGCGCTCCACGTCAACACCTGGCCTACGCGATCGCGAGATATTGCTGGCCGACTTGCGCCGCGCAGACTTCCTGCCTCCGCGATAGTGCGCGGGATCACCGTCGATGCATTCGGCACCGACGCAGATTTCATCGAACGGATCGATCCTCCGGTCTCCGCTGCACTTCCGCCGGTACTTTCCAGTTCAGCGAAGCATCGGAGCAGCCGTGCAGACGACGGCGACGTCACCTAGGACTCCGACGCGAAGCCATTTCAGAGATTTGCCTCGAACCGGGAAAAAATTGCAGGAAGCGGCGGCGGGGGGTCCGAGAAGTGGCACAAGCGTGAGCGTGGCGGCTGGGGCTTCGCTACCCCGCATGCTCGGCCGCTGCGTCGAGGATCTCGCTCGACCTAGGGTCAGCCCACTAGCCGGCACCAAGTCGAATCAATGTGCTACAGTCGTTAGTCCGCACCGTAAGAGAAGACGCGAGAGCCGGGGGGCCACGTCCTTTGGTTTTCTATCGGACTTGCTCCAATTTCCCAGCCCGCGCCTCCCCATAGGACGTCAACCACACCAAGGTCGCCCTTACCGTCACGAACGAAAAATATGTTGGGAGCAGAATTGGTCTGCAGCGCTCCGCTTTCTCCATTGGCCTGCAGCTTTAAGAGGCGCCAGATATCTACCAGTTTGCTCTCATCGAGAATGCCCAGTTCTCCGATGATCTCATTGTCATTTGAGGGATTCTTCAAGACATAGGTTTGCAAGCATCTATTGACCGCAGTTTCGAACTTGACTGCAAACCTGCGCATAAACGTCGCGCCAAGCCAGGAAATCCTGACTTGGGCTGTTGGTGTGATGTCTTCCTTAAAGTGTTCCCTCGCCGCGAATGTTTGAGCCTCTATTGGCTCGCCAGCCTTCCGCGTCAGCGAGCATTCGCTCCTAACATTTGGAACAACGGGATCACTATCAGTCCTGCTCTCCTCAGCAGTCGCGCTGAACCCAAATATCACCAGAACAGGGACGAGATACGGAATAAGCACCAAGCGGCGCGTTGTTGACGTCGCCGACAACCTGCACGAAATCACTTCCATTTCTTATTCTGCGCTGGCAGACTCGCGACGTTTGCCGGCACTTAATGTGAGGCCCAACCGTTCGGACGGTTCGCGACCAAGCGTCAGCTTCAACTCCGCCAGGTCAATAAATTCGTCCGCCTGCCGCCGAAGTTCGTCGGCGACCATCGCGGGCTGGATCGCGATGGTGGAAACCACGGCGACGCGGACGCCGCGACGCTGCACCGCTTCGACTAGGTGACGGAAGTCGCCGTCACCGGAGAACAGGATAATTCGGTCGACGCGCTCAGCGAGCTCCATGGCATCGACCGCGAGCTCGATGTCAATACTGCCCTTTACCTTGCGGCGGCCGCAAGCTCCCACGAATTCCTTGGTCGGCTTAGTGACAACCGCGTAGCCGTTATAGTCGAGCCAATCGAGGAGCGGCCGGACCGTCGATTCCTGATCCTCGATAATCGGCGTGTAATAGAACGCCCGCAGCAGTGTGCCGCGGCGCTGAAATTCCCCGAGCAGGCACTTGTAGTTGATCTCGAAGCCGAGCGCCTTAGCAGTTGCGTGGAGGTTTGGGCCATCGATAAAGAGCGCGATCTTGTCGAAGGGTGACATGCTTCAATCCACGCTTTTCATCTGTCGTCTCCGATACGTCATGGCCGATTGCTGTCTGCCATGACTGGCACGCCTATAGCTTATGCTCAGTTGGCTGCGCTCCAACAAACTCAGTACGCAACGAACGAACAATCTCGTTTCTCGCCTGAGTGTGTCACCTCAGCTTCACCTGAGGATTGACCAAGCCCCGATGTCGGGGTTTGGCATTATGACTGAATCACTTGCGGATTCCACTTGACTGCGCTCGCCACTCCTTCGCAATATGTAGCTTATGCTCTGGCCATCTGAAAATCCGACCGTCGAAAGACACGAAGTTTTCGGTCTCGCCAGCAGCAGCCCGGATCATCCGTGGTATGGCCAACTCCACAGTTAGCTTGAAGTGTGATCACCCCCGAAGACGATACCGGCGAATTGCCGGTGACCACCGCAAAGCGGTCCTCCCGCTACGGCGCTATTTGAGGGCGCGCGTGCGGACGGCTTTGCTCCACCGAGCTACACCATCGCAGAGGACGCGCCCCGGTTCTTTTGAGGGCGAATGAGGCAGCATGCTCGATAGCCTCATGATCACAACCGGAGCCTTGATTTCGAATGCTTCATCATTCATCAACGCGCATTAGCGGGTTCGACAAACGTCATTCCGGCCGCCGAGTTCCGCACGTTCTTGGACGAGAGCGAGACCCCGTTCCGCGTGCACTCGACGTCCATCTCGTCATGGATAACTACGCCACGCACAAAAGCCCGCTGATCTGGCGATGGCTGGCGAAAGACCGCGTTGGCACGTGCACCTGCCCCCGGCCGGTTCATCATGACTTAAACAGGCGTTAGAGGCGGGGCCGGAGGGGTGAGGAAGGCATGAAGGCGGCCAGAATGGCGCACCTTGATTTGGTGCGTGTTTACGCAACCGTTCTCGTTGCCTTGGTTCATGTCAGTGCTACCCCGGTTGTTCAGCTGGCCGGCCTCAGGAACGGGGATTGGTGGGTCGCTAATTCTTTTGATTCGTTTTCGCGGACATGCGTCCCTTTGTTCATCATGGCGAGTGGTGCTGCGGTCTTGGAGCAGGCTAGATTTGCGTCCATGTCGGAGTTCTTCCGACGCAGGGTCGTGAAAATAGTTCTGCCGGCGACGTTTTGGATAGCGTTTTACTACTGCTTCAGATGCTGGCTGATGGGCGAGGCTCTAACGGTGAGTAGATTTGCCGCTGTGTTCTTGGATGGCTCGGCATTCTACCACCTGCCGTTCATCTATATCTTGCTCAGTCTCTATGTCGCGGCGCCGCTGCTGGTAAGAATCGTTGACCCGACAGACGCCGCTATCTCGAAGTATTTCGCTTGGACTTGGTTCGGGCTTGCGATCGCGTTGCCTTTCGTTGAGGTTCGGGTTGGTCTGCATCTCGGTATGCCTGTTTACGTCGCAACAGGCTATGCGGGATACTTCGGGCTAGGGCGCATCCTCCGCGATGTTGAAGTCGGTCGAGTGGCCTGCGTCACCTGTGCCGGGATAATTGGCGTCGGCTCGTTATGTACGGCGATCGCGACAAGCGTATTGGCGTCGGAATCTGGCTCCTTCCAATACGCCTGGTATGACTATCTGATGCCCGTGGTCGTGGTCATGTCTATTTCGACGTTTATGTTGCTCTCGAGCCGAATTGCGCGTGAGTGGCTGCAAGAACGAAAGCGCATTGCTCGTGCAATCACGTGGATTTCGGGCCAGAGCTACGGCATCTACCTCGTACACCCTCTGTTTCTAACGCTGTTTCAACTTAGGGGGATCACATGGGATATCATGGGGCCGACGATCGGCATTCCGTTTCTGGCAATGCTTGGGATGGTGACTGCGTTGCTGTTCGTTCAATTCTTGAGGCTGTCTCGATTTTCGGCGTGGCTTGTGCCGTAGGGGACGCCTTTGAAAGGTTTTCCGGTTCAGCTTGTCTTGCCCTGACATTGTTGCCGATTCTCACCATGAGCGGATGGCGCCCGGAATCAGAGCGGGGACGGCGGCAAGCGTGAGGCATTACGGACGCCTCCATTCGTGGACGTTCAACTGGACATCAATCACTGGAGGTTTCCTTGCACCTTCGTGACAGCCCGCACACGAGGGATCGTCGTGGCGCTTACCGTTGAACTGATGCTTGTCGAAGCTCACCTCGCGATCACTCCGCTCGGTCTTGGGCGCGAGGAGCTTGATTGCAGGCTTCGTCGACTCCAAGACTGCGTTCGTCGACGTCAGTGGCTGAGCGCGTCAGTCCAGCCTCTAGCCCCCCCGAGTCGGCACGTACCCTGATCGGCGCGATCTTTTCGCGGATCGCGGGGCGTCAGTCGAGATTGAACGTCGTTAACAGCCTACAGCCTCGTGGGGCGGAGGCGGGAACTAGCTTGGGTTCGTGGTGCACGAAAGGCCATCGAAGACGGCATTGAGCGCCTGGCCGAACCTGGTCCGAGGATCCCGCAAAGGCAAGGCGGTACGTCGTTGTGATCGATCACCGAGCGCCAGGGTTCTCCCGCCGCAACTGCCCGCCGACTATGCCAACTACAAACACGTACAACCAGCCTTGGTAAAAATCGAACAGGTGCGAGTTGAAGACCGAGCTCGCAATGTTCTGAACGACGGCGACAAAGCCGATCCACGCCAGGAAATTCCCGGTCGGTCCCATCACCCCTTCACGAAATAGCCACAGATGGGCTCCCCACATTCCAAACAGAATTACGCAGCCAACCATTCCCCATTGGATCGCGACGGCAAGTGTTTGATTGTGCGGATTGTCGACTATCACGCCCGTCAGGCCGCCATGTCCTGCAGCCGCTGTGGCGAACAGACTTTTAGTCGAACCGGTCCCGTGCCCGAGAACCGGCGCGGAACGCACGAAGCCG
This sequence comes from Bradyrhizobium sp. UFLA01-814, assembly GCF_046718885.1. Taxonomy (NCBI): domain Bacteria; kingdom Pseudomonadati; phylum Pseudomonadota; class Alphaproteobacteria; order Hyphomicrobiales; family Nitrobacteraceae; genus Bradyrhizobium; species Bradyrhizobium sp. UFLA01-814. The sequence continues at coordinate 10,931 of NZ_JAQOSR010000161.1, forward strand.
ATCGACTTGCGCCAGAACTCGAGACGCTCGGCGCCTCCGGCAGGATACCCGTCAACGGTGAACACGGCGTTCGCTCGATAGCTGTCGATTTCATTGAACAAACGAGACGTCTTCGATTGCAGGTTTGGTGACGTTGCCAACAATCCGGCCGTTAGCGCGCAGGTCCCCGCGAACAATGCGAGCAACGGCCATCCTCGAACATAGCGCAGTGCGAGGAGCGTCAGCATAATAGGTAAATAAATGAAAGCAGTGCGCGCAACATTGACGAACGCGAGATTGGCAAGAAAGGTGGCCGAAACCGCGCAGAGAAGAACCGCCCTGTTTCGGCGTCCTCCGCGTAGGGACTCAGCGGCAAGTCCTAGCAAAACGACCGCGATGAGAACGAATCCTTGGCTTTGGTCGATATAGTTTTTGACCGGGACTCCCGGCTCTCTCGCTCCGATCAGATGGAAGACGTAGGGCGAGACGAACAACACAAACGAGAATGCCAGCAGGGCCAGATTGGAAGCGACATAGGCCCCGAACACCATCAGGGCGCGATCCGATTCTCGAAAATGCAGGGCGAGCGGCAACACCCAGAGCAATTTCGTGACCTTCTCGAACGCATGCAATCGGTCCGACCACTGCACCTCATGGGCCCAGGTCACTCCGATTGCAGCAATTCCGAAGAGCGCGATCGGAAGAGCGTAGGCAGGTCGCGTCCAATCTTTAGTCAACTCGAGCGGCCCGTACGTGATCAGGACCATTAGCAGTACGGCGATTATCAAGATGGTTGTGACGGACGTGGACCATGGAAGGGCCGCAGCCAGAATCATGATGGTGAAATCGATCACGCGCATTCGAGCGATCCAGGCTTGACGTTCTTTCGGACCACTCCAAACGAATAAGAGAAGCCTAAGCTGGCTGAGCGGGTTGGCAGAATTGAGAGCCTTACAATTATCGATCGAGGCGTCTGGCTGCTTGGGCATCATTCTGGGTCGTAGCTCCAACGGTATTAAAAGAAGGGAACGGTACGTTCCGGACAAAATCAACTAAAAGTAGATGTTGCCACGCTCCGCCACATCTGCCACTGCATCGCACATGCGCTGATGGATATTACTTGAAGTGTTTGCACGGGGCGGTGCGGCGTGAATCCGATTTGTCTAATCGCGAGCAGCGAGGAATTTCTCTTTAGACATTTTTCTCCTGCGATCGAAGCATCAAAAGCCACAAAAGCAGAAGTCATTACCATCGTCCCCGAACCACGGAGTAGCCACGGAGGCCGGATCGATGGAGTGAAGACGATTTCTAGCCCCACCATCAGGGCTCATAATTCGCCTCAATCGATCATCGGCGAAGCGCTGTGGTACTCAGCCACACTTCGCAAGGTGAATCCCTCCGTGGTCGTCGTTTATTCGTTGCGGATGTGCCTTATCCTTACGCTCGTCCAGTTTTTCTTTCCGTCCTGCAAATTCGTATACGTCGTGACCGGCGCAGGACTTCTCGGCATCTCCGAGTCCCTCAAGGCACAGCTAGTGCGCCGGCTCGTCTTCGGGATCTTGAGCCTTGCCTCGCGCAAGAGATCTCACTTCATCTTTGAGAACAGCTCGGACGCCTTTTTGACTGGGATTGCCGCGTGCGGTCATAAAACCTCTATTTTTATGGGCGCTGGCGTGGACCCGGATGAGTTCAGGATGACTGCACTCCCAACCAGGCCACCATTCCGTTTCGCTACCGTTTCCCGCTTGATCTGGTCCAAGGGCATCGATATCGCCGTTGACGCGATTTCGTCGCTCGCTCAGGAGGGGCATCCGGTAGAGCTACACATTTACGGCGTTCCGGACCTCGCCAACCCGCACCCAATCAATCCCTCGATCTGGAGCGGACGTGTCGGGATTCACTATCATGGCTTCACCGATCAGGTCGCAAACGTATGGCGAGATGCTCACGCGGGCATCTTTACCAGCAGGGGTGGCGAAGGCCTTCCGCGTGCCCTACTGGAGGCGTCAGCCTGCGGCCGAGCGTCCATCGTCACCGCGGTACCCGGATGTCGAGACTTCATCAGAAACGGTTTGGAGGGCTACGTCGTTCCAACAGACTCCGGTCCCGCCCTGAAAGACGCGATCATTCGTCTGATCAATTCTCCGAACGACATTCTGACCTTTGGAAAGGCGGCGCGTGCGGTCGTCTGCGCCACGAGCACGAACAAGATCATCCAAGCGAATTATGAGGAGATTTTCCACTCGCTACTTGAAGGTGCGCGGACCGCGAAAAGGTACTCAGACAACCTCGGCGCGACCGGCCGTCTTCCTGTTTTGTGCGATTCGAACGACGCGATGACCGTCGCGTCGGACGACGCCGCCAAGCTGAACTAGGGCATATGAAATCGATATCCATTTCCTGAATACGACCGCGAGCTCGGCAAGTGGCACGACGTGCATCAAAGTGCGAAGCAGGACCATGCGTCGGTTGGATCCTGATGGCAGAAATCGATCGATAGGTGCTGTTTCAATGATTATGGTAACGGGCGGTGCCGGGTACATTGGCTCTCATGTCTGCATCGCATTACTCGACGCTGGGTTCGATGTTGTCGTCGTCGACAATCTGTCGAACAGCAAACGAACTTCGCTGGATCGCGTCCAAGCGATTTGCGGGAGGTCGATTTCGTTCGAAAAGGTCGACCTTCGCGACGAGAAGGCGATCCTCCGGATTTTACGAGACTTCGATGTGACGGCGGTCGTGCATCTCGCGGGTCTCAAAGCCGTCGGCGACTCGCATGAGAATCCCATCGGCTACTACGACAACAATTTCGTCGGGACGCTCCGGCTCGTGTCGGCGATGAAGACGGCTAACGTCAGAAAGCTCATTTTCAGTTCGTCGGCCACCGTCTATGGGAATCCCTCATACTTGCCGATCGACGAAAGCCATTCCCTCGCCCCGACCAATCCTTACGGTCGAACGAAATACTTCATCGAGGAAATGCTCCGGGACCTTCACGGGTCCGACAACGATTGGTCGATCGCGATCCTCCGCTATTTCAATCCCGTCGGCGCGCACGAAAGCGGCGTCATCGGCGAGGACCCTTCCGGTATACCCAACAACTTGTTGCCGTTGGTGGCGCAGGTCGCTATCGGCAAGCGAAAGCAACTCGTCGTCTTAGGGAACGATTATCCAACGCACGACGGGACCGGTATACGCGACTTCATTCATGTCGTTGACCTCGCGTCGGGGCATCTGAGTGCTCTCAATCACCTGAAAGGTCCTGGCATTCTGACTACAAATCTCGGCACCGGAAGGGGTACCAGCGTCCTCGAGATCGTCCAGGCGTTTGAGTCCGTGAGCGGCTCTGCCGTGCCCCACACCATAGGTGATCGGCGCGCCGGGGATGTCGCAGCATGCTACGCCGATCCGACGCTTGCGGCCGATTTGCTCGGATGGAAATCGACGAAGACGCTGGTCCAAATGTGTGCCGACCATTGGCGGTGGCAATCGAACAATCCGAATGGATATCACCCACCGACGCAACCCACTAGTGAACGAGACGCGCCGACTTAGCGCCGTAGGGAAGTGTCGATTTGTCCAGGTTCAAGCTCAGAAGCATCGACGTTTGGGACACGCTCCTCCGGCGCAGGTGTCACCCAGAAGCGATCAAGTTGCAACTGGCCAGACATGCGTCTCTCCGACTTCGAGAGAGGCTGTCCAAGCCAGCGGGTAGCCATTGGGATCTTTACCGTGAACGCTTGGCCGTCGAGCGAGAGATCGGATTGAGGTCTGCTGAGACCGGATTCGACGACGAGTACGATCTGATCCACGTGCTGAGGGGATGGCTGCTTCGGATTGCGGACCTCAAGAGCGACGATGAAGTGCAGAAACTCGCGCACGAGCTTTCGGAGTTCGAGTTGGTGTGCGAGGAGGAATGCTCATATGTCGACCCAGGCATCGTCAGCCTCCTGACCGAATATCCTGCTGAAAAAACGATATATCTGTCCGACTTCTATATGCCGTCGGAGATGCTGGCCCGTCTGCTTCATTCCAAAGGTCTGAAGCTCCTGGTCCGGGAAGGCTTCGTTTCCTGCGACGTCCGCAAGAACAAGCGTTCAGGTCGCTTGTTCGGTCACGTCCATCAATCGCTTGACGTCGCACCGGAGCAGCATGTCCACATTGGTGACAACGTATATTCTGACGTGGAAATCCCCCGGCGGCTCGGCATTGCGGCGGTCCGCTTCACTCCGGAATGGGCTGCGGAGGCCCGCAACATCCAGCAGATCGCTTTCGGCTCCCGTGAGGCGCTGTTCGAGCAAATTGCCATCCGGTCAGAGGAAGCTGCACGCGAGTTCATTGCGGCGGAGCCTGCCGAGCGTTCCGCTGCTTTTTGCGCGGGTGTCCGGGCGGCTCCCTTGTTCTTGGGCTTTTGCCACTTCGTGGCCGAGCGCGCTGTCCGTGACAAAGTCGACAGTCTGTTTTTCCTGTCCCAGGAAGGGGACTTTCTGCACCGGGTCTTTGCCGCGCTGTTTCCCAAGAGCACCTTGGCCGGACTGCCACTCCCCGATTCCAGGGGATTAGGGGTCAGTCGAGTTTCGACCTTTTTACCGTCGTTCCCTGAGCCGATCGGGCATGAACATCTCAAGCTCGTCTGGAGCCTTCACTGGCAACAGCGCGTCTCGACGCTGTTCAAGGTCTGTGGCCTTGAGGCGGGGGAGTTCCGGGATCTGCTGGAATCCCTGGGGCTGAAGGAAGACGAACTCATCATCCATCCGGAGAACGACCCTCGGATTGGTCGCTTGATTGAGGCTCCTGCTTTCCGGAAGGCTGCGTCACGCCAGTACAGCAAACGGCGAGAGCGGCTCGATCGCTATCTGGACCAACAGGGGCTGGGCCGAAGGGGAAAGATCGGGGTGGTCGACGTCGGATGGCGCGGCACGATCCAGGACAATCTCGCCCGGATGCGTCCCGACGCGGAGTTCACAGGATATTATCTGGGGCTCAGGAAGTTTCTTAACCCCCAGCCTGCCAACGTCGAAAAGCACGTCTATGGGGTCGATGAACGGTGTGGGGACGCCGCGTTGCTGGACTCATTCGAGCCGCTCGAGGTGATTTGCAGTTCCATGAGCGGGAGTACAGAGGACTATCGCGAAGATGGCGACATCGTGGTTCCCGTCAAATCGATTCATCCAAAGTCGACGCTTCACAACTTTCCCCAAGACTTCCAGGACGGTGTCGTATTCGCAGCCCGGGAATGGGGTCCGTCATTGGCACATTATGCTGTTTCTTCGGATGAGCTCCGAGAGCTCAGTGTGCGGCTTTGGACGCATATTTCGCGATCACCGCCGGCGGGATTGGTTCGCACCTTTCTCGAGGTGCCTCAGCACGACGTATTTGGCTTCGGCGGACACTTCGATCGCAGCCAGGTGCCTTCGGTCAAGGAGATGCTGTTTGGCGTATTCAACCGACGCTATCGGAACCACGTCATCCTCTATTTGAGACGCACGCAATGGGAGCCGAGCATCGCGCAGCATCCCGGGATGTCGACGCCGCATCGGATGATGGCCAAGACGCTGCTCCGTCTGGCGAGGCTCTACAAGCGCGGAAGGGTCGCCGCCCAGCGTGCCCAATTGCAGCGAGGTCACTGAATGTCGCCGCAATCGCAAATGCAATCCGGCAGCTTGTATGAATGTCGCCAGGGAATATCCCGTCTCGGGATCGGCCGCCGCGTGAGGCGCCGATGCTGACGAGCCGCCTTCATACGGCAGCCGCAGAGTACGAGCGCCGATGGAAAATCGACGTCCCCTTCCAGGACCTCGCTTGGTCCCTCTACCTCTTTCTCTTGCGTCTGGACGCCGCCATCTCCGGCGCGAACGCCGACCATGTGCTGTTCCTCTCCCGGGAAGGAAAGCCCCTGAAGGAGATGTTCGACGCATTCAGACAGTCGTCAGCCGCGCAAACTTCGCCTGCGGTTCGGACCCACTATTTCCGCGTCTCACGCAAATCGACCTTCTTGCTTTCCTGTGGCCCTTTGGAGAGCGAGACCTTCGCGAATTTGTTCCGTCAATATCGGAGCATCTCGCTTGCAGACTTCCTCAGGAGCCTTGCGTTGGACGGTGCCATCGACGGGATTGCCGCCGACCTGCGGAGGTCCAAGGATGGCCTTGAGAAGAGATCGGACGATCTGCCGACCTCACCGGAGTTCGCAGCACTCATGAAGTCCGCGCGCTTCGCCGAAGCCTATGCTGCCGCACGCGCGCAGGCTGGGGCGGCATTCACCAAGTATCTCTCCGAGACCCTCCGCGGGCCGATCCCAAGGCGCTTGCATGTCGTCGACGTGGGCTGGAAGGGAACGATTCAAGACAACCTTTTTTCGTGGTTTGAACGCGCGGCGGGTGGTGTCCATGTGATCGGACATTACCTTGGACTTGTTGCGCCCGGTCATGTCCACCCACGAAACGAAAAACACGGCCTGCTGTTCTCGCATCTCGATCGCTCAACGCCTTGCTTCCCGATTTTCAACGAGAACAGATCGCTCTTCGAGATCATGCTACCTGCTGACCATGGCGCGCCGAGCCGATATGCCCTCGATTCGAACGGCAATTGCGCCATCATATACGACGAATTCGTCGAACGGCAGTTGATCGAGAAGATCGTTTTTCCGGTAGCTCGAGAGATCATGTCGGGTGTCGAACGCATTCGCGAATTGCACACCGAGATGGGTCTCACGACCGCTGAAGTCATGGCGTTGACGCTCCATTTCCACAAGCGTCTGGTGTTTCGTCCAACTGCCGCCGAGCTCGACTGGATCGGCTCCATCTGGCATTTCGAAAATTTCGGCGTCTTCGAGCAGTCGAGGCTGATGGTCAAGAATTATACGAACCCTCTCGATCGCATCCGGTTCACTTTGAATTTGCTCAGACACCGCAGGTTGCCGGAAGCGGGTTTCTGGCCTTATCTGACAATTCGACGGCGTGCTGTTCCAGGAGCCGCATTTTTGTATGGCCGCTACAGGATGTGGCAGGCGCGTCTTGCGGGGAGCTTCTCCTGATGAGGATTTGCTTCCTGGTCGGCTCGCTGGCCATCAGCGGCGGCACGTACGTCATCTTCCAGCACGCCGCACATCTGGTGGCCAGCGGCCATAATGTCGTGATTGCGGCTCAAGAACCATTCACCCCAGAAACCGTCTCGTGGCATGATGCCGCCGGATCGTTGACGTGCGTCACCCTCGCTGAGGCGAGCCAGCACGAGTTCGATCTAGTGATCGCCACCTGGTGGAAGACCGCCTTGGAGTTGCCGAGCTTCAATGCAGAGAGATTCGGATACTTCGTCCAATCGATCGAGTCTCGGTTCTATCCGGAGAGCGAGGGGCCGCTGCGTCGCCTGGTCGATGCGACATATGGAATGTCCGTCAATTTCGTTACCGAAGCAGGATGGATCAAGGACCGTCTTGCAACGGACTGGGGGAGAAAGGCTGCTCTCGTCCGCAACGGCATTCGGAAGGACGTCTATTCCGAGGTCGTTTCCCCGATAGAGGAGCGCATAGACGGCGCTCCTCGGGTGCTTGTCGAAGGCCATTTCCGCGTTCCGTTCAAGAACACGGCTCGCGCCATTTCGCTCGCGAAGGGGGCGGGAGCGAAAGACATTTGGCTGCTCACCGGATCCCCTGTCCGTTGGATCCCGGGCGTTCGGCGTGTCTTCTCGAAAGTCCCAATCGCTGCTGCGGCTCGTGTCTATCGATCGTGCGACGTGTTAGTGAAGCTTAGCACGGTAGAAGGTATGTTTGGTCCTCCGCTGGAGATGTTCCACTGCGGAGGGACTGCGGTCGTCCTCAATGTGACCGGGCACGAAGAGTACATTCGTCACGGCGAGAATGCGGTCGTCGTTGCCGATCAAGACGAAACGGGGATTCAGGAGGCCATCACTACGTTACTTCGTGACAGGTCCCTGCTGCGGACACTTACGAAAGGCGCGAGGGAGACGGCAATGCATTGGCCTTCCTGGGCGGAGTCCTCCGCCCAGTTCGAACGCTGGATCGTGTCATTGAATGACGTCGGGAAGACTGATCGCTCGTCGGTTGCCGATCAGGTGAAGACTGCATTCGAGACGTACGAACTGGATGAGAGGGAGCGCCTGGCGGCGGACCCTTCGATCCGGAGGGGCTATTGGGTCAGCAATATGATGCGCCGCGTTCCTCGCAGCGCCCTCTCATGCCTAGAGAATATCAACGCCGTACTTGAACTGAACCTGTTGTCCCGTCCCATCCGATGACCGTTCGAAAGCGTGTTCCGATGTTTTACGATTTCATCTTCGACCGTTATTCGCGCGCGACTATCAAGCTACTTGCTGATCGGGAAATCCGCTCGCGCATCGTAGGTACCTATCTCGGGCTTGGTCACTACGTCGTTGTGCCGCTCCTAATGCTCCTGATCTACTCCTTCGTCTTCAGTCAGATCTTCACGATGAGCTGGCCGGGGGCGACCGGGCGATATTCCGATTTCGTCCTTCGCGTTTTCATCGGGCTCATCATCTTTCAGTTCGCTGCTGAGTTGTTCAATCGTGCACCTAGCCTGGTCTTGGAAAACCCGGCTTACATAAAGAAGGTGGTATTTCCTCTGGAAACGCTGGTTCCGATCGCGATCACCGTGGCGTTGTTTGCGGCCATCGTGTCGTTTGGCGTTTTCCTGCTTGGCCACTTGATCATTGTCGGACTGCCGCCAGCTGCAATCTTCTGGCTGCCGATTATACTGCTTCCACTTATCTTGCTGACTGCGGGGCTGGGGTGGGCTCTCGCCTCCCTGGGAGTTTTCCTTCGTGACCTGCGCCAGTTGATTGGGGTGCTCGTTTCATTGCTCACATTCCTATCCCCAATTTTCTACCCACTTTCGGCTGTACCGCCAGCGTTCCGCGCTGTCATCGCACTCAACCCGCTGACGCAAATCATCGAGATGACGAGGTCGGCTATTTTTGATCATCAATCGCCCTCCTTCCTTCCGCTTCTGCTACTTTATGCGGGGACCGCGGCCGTAGCGCAGCTCGGTTACTGGGGTTTTATACGTACGAAGAAGGCGTTTGCCGATGTCGTCTAACGTCAAGCCGACCCCGCTCGACGGTACGGACATCGCAATTCGCGTGCGAAACGTCACGAAGCGCTATCTTTCATTCGCGCGACCCGCTGATCGTCTCAAGCAGATGATCTGGCGAAATCGGCAGTTCTACCAAGAAATCACTGTTCTTCAAAACGTGAGCTTCGAAATTGCCGAAGGCGAGACCGTCGGCGTCATCGGCCGGAACGGTGCGGGCAAGTCGACGCTGTTGCAGATCTTAGCTGGAACGCTAACTCCATCGGAGGGCGACGTTCAGGTGAAGGGGCGCGTGGCGCCACTCATCGAACTCGGTGCTGGCTTCAACCCCGAGTTCACGGGTCACGACAACATCATGGTGTACGGCCAGTTGCTCGGGATGGACCGTACCGAGATTGACCGCAAGTACGACGATATCGTCCGCTTCGCGGACATCGGATCCTATATCGAGCGCCCGATAAAGACCTATTCCAGCGGTATGTATGCCCGGTTGGCCTTCGCGGTGGCGATCCATGTCGATCCGAAAATCCTCATTGTCGACGAAATCCTCGCCGTCGGCGACGCGCCGTTTCAGCAAAAGTGCTTGAATCGCTTCTACCAGATCAAGGAAACAGGTTGCACGATCCTGCTTGTCGCGCATGACCAGTATCTCGTGAGGTCAATGTGCGACCGGGCCGTCTACCTCAGGAACGGACAACTCGCAGCGTTCGGCACCGCTTCGGAGGTCACCGGTCAGTATCTGGAGGATATCCAGCCTTCGGACGATTCAGTCGCCCCTGGAAGTTCTGAGGACAATTCCGCACAGAGCGCAGCGCCCTCCACCACGTCAGAGCCGCAGGCGGCGGACGGCGTCGGCTCTGATGGACCCGGCGCGGCCAGCGAACCAGTTGAACAGCCGCATGGGAAACTGTTCGAAATCACCGACGTTTCCCTGCATACCGAAGACAGAACGCTCGTCGAAACGGTGCAGTCGCACGATACGGTGATGCTGACGATGCGCTTCCGCGCCACGACCGACACGCAGCTAGATGGGATCAGCTTCGTATTCAATCT
>NZ_JAQOSR010000162.1:0-20471 GCF_046718885.1 Bradyrhizobium sp. UFLA01-814
GTTTGCCTCCATCCTTGGCACAGCGACGCGAATCTACTGCGAATCTATGATTGCGAACTTGTGACTCGGGACACTAGGCTTCCGCCACCGAGGGGCCTCCATGGATATCAAGCGGGCATTACCCCACCCCCAACTTCGCGGCGTCTTACGCGCATTCGAGGAGAGGCGCGTGAAGCTGGGTAACGCGGTCCTGGCCTGGCCCGTCGCCGCACGGCCGCATCAAATCCTGATTGTCCACCTGGCCGATCCATATCGCGTCCGCATCGATGGTGGCCGTGCGAACGCTACGCCTGATACGAGCATTGTCGGTCCGCAAACCTATCGCAGAGCCCACGTTTGTCTGTCGGGTTCGATCCACGTTTTCAGCATACTGTTTCAACCGGCCGGCCTGAACCGATTGGCTGGAATCGACATGGCGTCGTTAGTCAACCAGGACCCGGCAGCCTCCGATGTCCTCGGCCAATCCGCCACGGCCGTTGGCGACGCCGTGCGCCTTGCGCCGGACTTCAATCTGCGCGTCGCCGCCGTCGAACGCTGGGTTGAGACAATGCTTGAGAAGCGCGGTCCCGACTGCGCGATTGGCGTCGCGTCACGCCGGATGATCGTCGTACGGGACCGTTCGCGGATCGGGGACCTCGTTGCAAATTCCGGCCTCAGCCCCAGTCAGTTCCAGCGCCGGTTTGCGACGCAGGTTGGAATGACGCCCAAACTGTTTGCCCGAACGATCCGGTTCGACCGGGCGTTGGTCGCCCGCCGCGATGCCCCGCACCGGACCTGGACCGACATTGCTCACGAACTCGGCTACTTCGATCAGGCCCATTTCATCCGCGAATGCCGCGTTTTCGCCGGCCTGACGCCTACCGGCCTCGTCGGCGACTGGGACAACATCTTTTTCCCCGGCGGATGACCGAAATTTACAAGCGCGCACGCTGGCTTCCCGGCAAGGTCTGCCTTCACCGGAGACCTCGATGACGGCGAGCATAACGCGGCGCAAATTCGGCGTCGTTGCAGCCAGCATCGCGGTCGGCGGTCCGAGAGAACCGGAGCGATCGGCATGTCGACGAACCTGGAGCGCTTCAAAGCCATCATCGAACGTGGCTTTTCTCAAGGCGATCTGACGGTCGCGGACGAAGTTTGCGCCGAGAGGCTGATCGAACATGAGTATCTGTCGAAAACCGACCTTCCCGGCCCGCAAATCCTGAAGGCCCAGATCGAAGATGCTAGAGGCAGCATCAAGAACCTGCGGCTCGCGGTCGAGGCGATCGTGGAAGCTGGCGATACGGTATGGGCGCGCAGCAAGGCAACAGGCGTCGATCCGCGATCAGGAAAACCAGTCACCATCGACGTTATCGACATCTGTCGATTTGCCGACGGCAAACTGATCGAACACCGGGGCGTGCCCGACCGCTTTGCGCTTCTTCACCAGATCGGAGCGCTGCCGCTCACGCCGCAAAGGCTGCCCTAGCGGGAGGCTGAGGCTGCGATGAGAATGACGCGGCGAAAGTTCGGCATCATCACGGCCGCAGGCGTTAAAGCCGGCGCAATGGACACGCCGATGAATCCGGAGCCCTCCAGGAAGGACAGCAGGACAGCATGGCATCACCGCGAATACTCGGTCCACATGATGGCCATTTCGCAATTCTCGGCGGCACGAGCGCCCGGTCCATGATCGAAGGGGAGGACGCCGGCCGGCGCTTTGCGCTTGTCGAGCATCCAATGCAGCCGTACGCCTTGGCAGCACCCATGCACCGGCATCATCGCGAGGATGAGTACAGTTTCGTCCTCGACGGCAGGATCGGCGCGCTGCTCGGCGAGTCCGTCGTGATCGGCAATCCGGGAGACCTGATTTTCAAGCCGCGCGAGCAGTGGCACACCTTTTGGAATGCAGGGGACACCCCTGCCCGCGTACTGGAAATCATATCGCCCGCCGGATTTGAGGCCTATTTCCGTGAGCTCGGAGCGGAGTTGATCAATGGTCCGCCCGATCCGCAGCGGCTGGCGGCGCTCTGCGCGCGCTATGCGCTCGACATGGATATGAGCAGCGTGCCCGGACTGATCCAGCGCTTCGGGGTTCGCTTTCCGGGAGCGCCACCGTCCACGCCACGCTGATTTTGCAATTGACGCGCTAATTGTTCGTCGTCGGCAGATCGTTCGGGCCGTACTGCTTGAACTCGAAGATCTTGCGCGTCAGGCCGGGGGCCAGCGCGGAGATCGGATTGACGCGCAGCACCGGCGCGCTCGGCGTTCCCACCACTTCATAGGTCACGCCGATCAGGCCTTCATTGCTGCCGGCGCCGAGGAAAATCCCGAAGAACGGGATCTGACCGAACATGTTGTTCAACCCGTACATCGGAATGAAGGTGCCGTTCATCCGCACCTGGTTGCCGATATAGTCGATGCTGCCTTCGATGGTCGCGCCGATGGTCGGTCCCTTGACCACACCATTGCGGATCGAAAGCTGACCGCTCTGGCGGGTGAATTCGGCGCGCAGCGCGTCGAACCCGATGCCGTTCTGGGTGCTGACCGGCCCGCCGGCAACGGCGCGGTCGAGTTGGGTTTCGCCCTTCACCGAGAAGCCGGTGATGTTGATGAGCCCTTCCCTCGGGCTCGGCTCGGGGATCGGCGGCTCCATCGCGAGCGTAAGCTGGCCGCCGACCACCTTCGAATAGGTGTCGATGAAGCGCAGGAACGCGCCGGCGTCGGCGGTCTGCAGATAGATCACCTCGCGGCCCTGCTGGCGTCCGCGCATATCGACCGTGACGGGGGTGTCGCGGCCGACCTTGCCGCTCAGCGTGAAGGCCTTGAAGAACCCGTTGCGGCGCGAGACCTTGGCGTCGACGCTGCGCAGCGCTTCGCCGTTGAATCCTGCGACCGCGCCGAGTTTCAGATCGACATCGAAATCGGTGGTCCGGGTCTTGCTCTTGGGATCGCTATCGCGGCCGGAGATCGCCGACTTCAGGAAGCCGCGGCCGTCGAACACGTCGCCGCGCATCGTCACCTTGATCACGCCGTCGGGACCGCGATCGGCACGCAGCGATGTCTTGTCACCTTCCGACGGCGCGTAGGTCGGGAAGTAGGCATTCATGAGGTCGCCGTTCTGGTCGACCTCGAGCGCTCCCTTGATCGATACGCCGGCGCCGTCGATCGAGATATCCTCAAACCTGGTCGATTGACCCTTCGGCACCACGTTGAAGGTCGCCTTGCCGGCCCTGCCCTGCGCCTTGACCCAGCCCGGAAGAATGTTGTCGAGCTTGAGCTGGGTCAGGTCGGCTTCGACGCCCATCTTGGTGGTGGGGTTGTCGCCGCTGCCGATCTTGCCGCTCAGCTTGATCGGGATCGCGCCCGAGACCGCGGGACCGAGATCGAGCCCGAGGCGCGCGCGGCTCGCATCGTCCAGCGTCGCCTGCAGCTTGACGTCGGCATCGCCCTCAGCCGGCTTGCGGTAGTCGAGCGAGGCCGCCTGCCCGTTGATCTTGACGTCGCCCTTGACCTGGAAGCCGGCGTTGCTGGCGATCAGCTTCAGCGTGTTGGCTTCGAGCTTCTGGTTCATCACCAGCTTGTCGACGGCAACGCCGGAGATGTCGGCGGTGACCGAGTAGAGCGTATCGGCCTTGGTCAGCTCGCCCTTCACGGGCATGCCGAGATTGATCGTCGCGGTGACGTTGCCCTTGCTGGCGTTGGGATCGATCGGCGGACCGGAGAGATCGCTGAGCCGGTCGGACGCGAGGATTTCGGCGGCGGCCGGCACCGGACAGTCGACCCGGAACTTGACCTTCGACGGCGACGGCTTCGGCGCCATGTCCGGCACCTCGAAGGTGAAGTCCGACAGCGTGATCTTGCGGCCCGCCGGCGTGTCGGCAATGCCCTGGTTGATGGTCACGGTCGCGGTGCGGCCGGTCACCCGGGCCTTCAGATCCGCGTCATGCACCGCGGGCATCTGATCCACCGGACGCACCGTGACACCCGAGGCGACAATGTTGACCGAGAGGCCGTCATCCGGGATCGGCGGTCCCTTGCGCGACAGGTTGTGCACCGGCGAATTGACGCCGACATCGATACGCTGGAGCGTGCCGCGGTCGATCCGCTCGAGCACCCATTCGCGCACCTCGGGCACGATGATGATCGGCCAAATCCGTTTCAGGGCCGAGGCCGACATCGGCGTGCCGGCGAATCCGAGCTGCAGCCGCGGCTCGCCGGAATAGTCGATGCTGCCGGTTCCGGCGACGCCGATCTCGCCATTGGAGATGTCGGCCTGGGTCAGCAGCACGCGCTTCTTGTCGGTGTCGAACCGGAAGCCGATGTTGATGCGATTGAAGATCAACGGCGCTTCGTTCTTGTCGGCGCCGGCCAGCACGATGGTGCCGCCGGACAGGCCGGCCTGCCAGTCGGTGACGTTGTCGTTCGGCGGCTCGAGATGGCCGAGCAGCGTGACGCGGTTGGCGCCCGAAATGATCTTGATCGGCGCCAGCAGCACGCGCCGCCCCGAATCCCATTCGACGCTCATCTCGGCCGAATCGACCGGCATCGGGTAGTCGGGCGTGTCGGTGTCGATGATGTTGCCGGCGCCGACATTGATCTTGCCGCGGAAGTAGGTCGGCAGGCCGTCGCGGCCGAGCTCGCCCTTCATCTCGCCCGACAGCGGCAGGTCGGCGGTGTAGGTCAGATCCTTGGTCCGGAGCGCGAGCAGGATGTTCCGGGTGGAAACCTTGTCGGCCTTGATGTCGACCGAGCGCACGCCGTTCTGCTGCGGTCCGACCAGCACGCGCACCGACCAGGGTTTTGCGCCCTCCTCGCCGAAGCTGAGCGCAACGCCGCCGCCGCTCGGGCGCCGCAGGCTGAGGCTGATGTTCTCAAAGCTCCATTTGTTGCCGCGCTGCTGATCGTCGACGACGAGATTGCCGTTCTTCAGGCCGATCTCGTTGAGGTTCTGCCCGTCGAGGCCGGTCATGCTGAGGCTGTCGAGCCAGTCGAGACCGGCGAGCAGCCCGCTCTGGGCCGAATCGGGGGACGCCGAGGGCTCGGCGGCAGCCGGCGGCGAGGCAACCGGCGGCGGCGGTGCTGCGGGTGTCGGCCGCGGGAATGTCGGCGGCATCCCAGCCTCCCGCTTGGAGGCAACGCCGGTGGCCAGCGGCTTTGCGGTGTCGCCGGCGGACACGGTGACATTGCCGTCGGGCGTGATGCGCACCGACAGTTCCGCATCGACCAGATTGAGGCTCTCCGCCCGCAACTGACCCATCAGGAGCGCGGTTCCCGACAGGCGCACTTCGGCCTTGGGCGCGCTCGCAACCACCGCATGGTCGCGGTCGCGGACGATGATGTCGCGGATGCGCACCGCGATCCTGACGCGGCCGGCGCGCTCGATCTGCGTTCCACCGACCTCGACCGTGTTGCCGTGGCCGATATTCTCCTCGATCGCCGCGGCAAGCCACGGCGTCGCCATGTCGAGATTGATCGGGCCGGCGCCGAGCCGCCACCACAGCGCGCCGAAGCAGGTCGCGAACATCGCGACCAGCACCACGAGGACCAGTCCGATGCGACGAATCCAGCGCCCGCCGTGCAGCCAGCGCTGCATGCCGGAGCAGAAATCGGTGAAGCGATGCAGGTTGGTGTTGGAACGCGCCAGCAATTGCCGCGCACGGTTGCCCGCCGCCTCATCCTGCTCGTCCCACGCAGCGTCGTCTTCCCATTGCGAGAAGTCAGCCCCGGCGCGCGGATTTGGACCCTGCGGCGACGTGTTCCTTGCCATTGCCTCTCGGTGCTGACGGCGAAGCTGATCGCCGCCATCGGGGCGCCCGTCGATGCGTATCGAGCGCTCCTGTGCCGGCATCGCCGCCTATCCTCGCCTAATCATGTTACTCGCCGATGGCCCCCAGAACGGACCAAACCAACCAATCAAAAGCCAATTCAGCAAGCGGACGGGTCACGCGTCGAATTCCTTGTCACCATACTCCGTGGCCATCAAACTTGCCCAGCGGCCGGAGCGAATCCGGCCGCCGCCAATAAGACCCGCAATACCCCAATGGTTGAGCTTCGGAAAGCGACGAAAGGAAGGCGTATGTCCAAGAAAACGCGCAAGAAATCCTCCAACACAACCGGAAAGCGGGTCGCAACAAAGGTTGCGCGCGCCGCAAGCGCAAGCACTGGGAAGTCCGCGACGAAAACCCGCACAGCGGTTGCGACGAAGGCAGCGGCCAAGAAAACAACTAAGAAAACAACTAAGAAAACAACTAAGAAAACGACCAAGGCAACGAAAGCAAAGACCGCAGCGGGTGTTCGAGGCAAAGCCTCGCACAAGCCGCGACCGTGACCAACTCGTCCGCCGTCACACTTGCCGAGGGCGCCACGGCGCCTGGCTTCAACCTGCCGCGCGACGGCGGGGGCAGCGTTTCGCTGAAGGATTTTGCCGGCAGGAAGCTGGTGCTGTTCTTCTACCCCCGCGCCGACACCCCCGGCTGCACCCGGGAGGCGATCGATTTCACCCGGCTCAAAAGCGAGTTCGCAGCTTCAGGGGCCGAAGTGGTCGGCATTTCCGCCGACACGGTTAAGGCGCAGGAGTCATTTCGAAGCAAACACCAGCTGTCGGTGCCGCTGGTCTCCGATCCGGCCCACCAGATGCTGGAGGCGTATGGCGCCTGGGGCGAAAAATTCATGTATGGCAGGACCTTCATGGGAATTATTCGCACGACGGTTCTGGTCGATTCCAGTGGAAAGGTCGCCCGCATCTGGCGTCATGTGAAGGTCGACGGCCACGCCGAAGCGGTATTGGAGGCTGCCCGAGCACTCTGACGGGACGAGTTCCGTTTCCTGAAAATTAACCATGACGGGCTCAAATCGGCCCCGCAAATTAGCCGTACGGAGCTTGGTCCGACCGGCCGCGGGAGTACCGATGTCGAGCCGGTCGGGTCATCACCAGGAACATCACAAACACCATCATCCGCAGGACCTTGGCCGGACGCCGGCGCGCCGTGCGGCAGCCCATTACACCGCACCCGCAGCGGTGGCGGCCTCCGGCGAGGGCTATACCCTCGTCCATGCCGGCAAGCAGGTCCGGTTCGGGCCGGTGGTGTTCTGGATCATCGTCGGCACCGTGGTGCTGCTCGGCATGTGGTCGGCGGCGACCGCGACCTATTTCGCGTTCCGCGACGACGTGCTGACCCGGCTGATCGCGCGCCAGGCCGAGATGCAATACGCCTATGAGGACCGCATCTCGGAGCTTCGCGCCAAGGTCGACCGCACCACCAGCCGCCAGTTGCTCGACCAGGAGCAGTTCGACCAGAAGCTCGACCAGATCATGAAGCGGCAGTCGACGCTGGAATCGCGCGCCACCGCGCTTGGCGCGATGCCCGACGTCACCAGCACCGGATCGATCAAGCCGCAGGGCCGCGCCGAGGCTGCGCCGTCCTCCGGCACGCTGAAACCCTCCCCGATCAGCGACACCGTGATCTTCGTGGCGCCGCCGGATCGCGAGGCGCGGCTGGAATCGCGCGCGCCGCTGATCGCCAAGACGCAGCCGAACCAGTTCGCCAAGGCTCAGGGCGTCGACAACGTGCTGGTCCGCCTCCAGACCTCGCTTGACCAGGTTGAGCGGCGCCAGGTTGCCGCGCTCGCCTCGGTCGAGGACAGCATCGATTCCAAGGTGCGCCGGATGCGCGGCGTGATTTCCGATCTCGGCCTCAACATGGCGCAGCTCGAAGCGGCGACGCCGCGCTCCGGCATGGGTGGGCCCTTTGTCCCTGTGAAACTCTCTGCCGACGCTGGCGCGTTCGAACGCCAGCTCTATCGCATCAATATTAACCGCGCGCAGATGCAGCGGCTAAACCAGACGCTGGCGCTGGTGCCTTACCGCAAGCCCGTGGTCGGTGAAGTCGAATTCACCAGCGGCTTCGGCGTCCGCACCGATCCCTTCCTCGGCCGACCGGCGATGCACACCGGCCTCGACTTCCGCGCCGCGCAGGGCGATCCGGTGCGTGTCACCGCCAACGGCAAGGTGGTGTCGGCGGGCTGGGCCGGCGGCTATGGCCGCATGGTCGAGGTCGATCACGGCAACGGCCTGTCGACCCGTTATGGCCATCTCTCCGAGATCGGCGTCAAGGTCGGTGAATACGTCAAGATCGGCCAGGTGATCGGCGCCGTCGGCTCGACCGGCCGCTCTACCGGTCCGCACCTGCATTACGAGACCCGCATCGACGGCGAAGCGGTCGATCCGCAGAAATTCCTCCGCGCCGGCGTCCGGCTCAGCGCGGGCTAGCTCAATCGCACAGCGATCGATCTGAACATCGGCGCAAGCGGTCTCGCTCGCGCCGATCGCGTTTGTGGCTTCAGCGGCGTCCGCCGCCGCCCATGCCGCCAGGCGGCCCGCCGCCACCGAATCCGCCGCCGGGCCCAAATGGTCCGCCACCGCCACCGGGACCGAACGGTCCGCCGGGCGGGCCGAAGCCACCGGGACCGGGGCCGGTCGGTCCACCGCTCAGCGGATCAGGCGCAGGCCCGCCGCCTGGCGGGCTGCCGCCCGGCATGCCGGACGGCGCCCCACCGGGGCCGCCACCCGGACCGCCGCCACCAGGCGCGCCCCGGCCGCCCGGTCCGCCAAGTCCCGATCCAGATCCCGATCCATGACCCGGCCCGGATCCGCCGCCGCCGGGGCCACGGCCTGGCGTGCCCGGGCTCTTCACCGACGAGCCCGGGAACTTGCCGACCGATTGCACCGATTCGACGCGCAGCTCGCGCGGGCCCGACAGCTGCGCGTTGACGACGACGCGCGTATCGGCTGCCGGCGAGAACCGCGAATGGTCGCGCGCGACAAAGCCGGAGCCGAGCTGCAGATCATTGCCGACCCGCCGCACATAGGCCTCGATCAACAGCCTGTTCGCGCCGACGAGATCGGAGAAATCATCGGCGCGGCTGCGCGACACCTGCATCACGCCCTGCGCGACGTGTCCTTCGGCTAGCACGCGCTGACCGACCAGCGCCGCATCGACGCCGGCGAGCTTGAGCTCGCCGATCCGCAAGGCGCCGGCACGGTCGCGCTCGAGCGGCCCTGCGACGCGCGCGGCGGCGTCATGGCGCTCCTGCACCAGGCTTGCGACGACGACGCCGTCGGTGCGGCGCAGCCCGAACACGGCGACATGCGCGCCCACCTTCAGCCAGCTCTCGCGCCCGGTCCAGGCGACCGTCTGGCCGAGCACCGTCAGCCCGCCCGGCTTCACCTGCTCGATCGGCCCGGTCACCTCGCTGGTCACATCGATGCGTTCGGTCGACAGCGTGCCATCGGCGTCGCGCTGCGCCACCACACGCGCGAGCTGTCCGATCCGCAGCGCCTTGGCGCTCGCCGCCTCGCCGTCGATTCTGACCGGCACGTCGGGTGCATAGGCGACGCGCTCGCCATTGACATAGATCGAGCCGAACCGCTGGATCACGCCGACGATGCCGGTGCCACCGATGCCCTGATCGGAACCGGTGATGCCGGTGCCGCCGATGCCCTGATCGTTGCCGCGCTTCTTGACCTGCGCGCCCGCGAGCGACGTTCCGGCAAGCCAGAAGCCGACAAGCAGCGCACGGCGCGAGATAACGGGCGGACCGTTCACGACGCACCGCCTTCGTCGGCATCGTCATCGACCGGGCCGTCCGGACCCTCGCGATAGATGTAGATGCCGAAATTCCAGCGATAGTCGCCGCCCTTGTCTTTTGCCAGCGCGCGGTTGGCCTCGCGGTTGGCGACCTTGAGCGCCTCCATCGCCAGCTCGCGCGAACGGCCTTCGAGCCGTTTTGCCAGTTTGGCCGACAGGCCGTCGTAATGCACCGCGCGTTCGAGGAAGCGCGGCGCGGCCGAGGATACGTTGAGCTCGGCGGCCGCGACATGGTCGTGCAGATTGCGGCCGAGATAGTGCCATTTGCGGTCGTCGTCGCCATGCGGCACGAAGGCCTCCTCGACCAGTATGATCTCGTCCTCGTCATTGATGGTGACGAGCTTGCGGTCGAGCCATTCGTCGAGCACCGCGCGCGGCCGCACATCCTTGGTGATCGATTCGACCAGCGTCTCGAACGACGGCGCGCCGCCTTCGGCGGTGCGCGGCAGCGGCAGCGGATCGCCCTTGGCATCGGTGAACTCGGTCGCGGCCAGCCAGCGCGCGATGATCGCGCTGGTGCGCGACAGCGTTGCCGGCACCGCATTGACCGGCGCGCCGGCGCCGCGCAGCCGCGCCACCTCCTTGCGGTGAATGCCGGTCAGCAGGCTGACGCGGCTGTCGGTCTGCTCCTTGCCCTCGAGCGCGAAGTCGTGCTCGGCGACGTTGACATAGAGCTCGCGCAGCAGCTGGGTCAGCGCCGGAAACGTCATGCCGCCGCGGATGCAGAGCCGCACCAGCGGGCGCAGCATCCGCGCCAGCGGCGCATGCAGCTTCGCTGCGGCGATCGGCGCGGACGATCCCACCTTCGACTTCGGGGCCTTGGCATTCATGCCCAACTTTTAGCCGTCCGCGCCGTGGGACACAATCCCACCTCACTTGACGTGTGACATTTTCCCACTTATGGGAAACAAAATCACCTCCGGACACAGTCCGCGCGCTCGCTAGCGGGTGTCACGGCGCCCGGCACTGCCGCCATCGCCACGGACCGTTCCATGACGTCTGCCCGATTCGACCTTGCGATCGCGGAAGCCTGCCGGATCGCCCAGGTTCCCTTTGACGAGTTCGTGTCGACGGTGATGGCGGGCGGCTATCCCTGCCTGCCGGGCGTTGCGCCCGGATCGCCACGCCGCTTCGACGAAACCGACCTGCTCGCGCTCTACATCTACGGCCGCCTGCTCGCCTTCGGTTTCGGCGGTCTGCGCGCCGGCGAATATGCCTGCCGCGCGCATGCGGGCCTCCGCGCCGAGCCTCGCGCGCAATCGATCTCGATTGCGCTGACGTCCGACGGCGGCAAGCGCGTCGTCATCGAGCAGGATCTGCAGCGCCCGGCAGCGGCAATGCTGCCCGAGCGGATTCATTTCGACATCGCAGCGATCAGGCGCCAGCTCCAGCAACCGGCCGAACGCAGCGCCGCCGAGCCGGTCTGACGCTCCGCTAGAGCAAGATGAGATTCGGTCGAATGGCGAGCGCAATGATGCTGCGCTCCCTCTCCCCGTTCTTACGGGGAGAGGGTTGGGGTGAGCTGTCTCTGCATCTGCGGTGATAGCTAAGTTCGCGGAGACTCCCCCTCCCCCGGAACGCATCTGACGATGCGTTCCGACCTCTCCCCGCGCGCGGGGCGAGGTGAAGCGGAGGCCGTCGCTCGATCCACAAGTAGGCTGATGGCGCTTTAGAACCTCCCGCCCTTGCTCGCCCGCCCCGCGCCATCGCGGCGCGATCGCACCGTCATGCGTTCCGATCCTTCCTCCCAGAAAAGTTGTCCACCGCCATACGTGGGACATAATCCCACATTTTAGTCCGACGCCATTGACGTGTGAAATTTTCCCACGTATCCAGAATCCGTTCAGCAGGGAATCCGACGCAATGTCTCTTCGTTCGGCCCGCGAATCCGGTTCGTTTCACGAATCCGATTCGTTTCACGAATCCGGTCGGTTCGCCGCCACCACATTCCGCTTCACGCCGCAGGTCCCCCGCGGCCCGATCGAGCCGGTGTTTCCGGCGCTGCTGCGCTCGCTGGTGTTCGCCGCCGCGCTGGCGCTGCCGTTCATCGTCGCCCTGTTCGTCGCATGATCCGGTTCGAGCCGCCCATGATTGTCGTCAACGAGCCGGCCCGGCGTCCGTCGGTGCTCCACATCTTCAAGGTCTACTATCCCGACCTGTTCGGCGGCACGCTGACGGTGATCCGCGATATCTGCGCCGGACTGAAGGACACCTTCAACGCCGCCGTGCTGGTCTGCTCGCGCTCCGGCGGCGAGCGGCAGATCGTGGTCAACGACGTTGCGGTCGAGCGCGTGCACTCCTTCGGCGACGTGCTGTCGCTGCCGGCGGCGCCGACCTATCCGTGGCGGCTGTGGCGCCGCATCGCCGAGCACGATCTGCTGGCGCTGCACGCCCCCTTCCCGCTCGCCGACCTCGTCTTCGCATTCGGGCTCGGCCGCACCCGCCCGCTGGTCGTGCACTGGCACGCCGACATCGTCTCGCACGCCGCCTTGCGCTTCCTCGTCGAGCCGATGATGCGGCGAACGCTGCGCCGGGCCGCCGCGATCATCGTCTCCGATCCGGTGCTGATCGAAACCACGCCGCTGCTGCAGGAATTTTCCGACAAGTGCCACGCCGTTCCGTTCGGCGTCGATGTCGCGAAATATGACCGACCGGCCGCACAGGCCGACGACGTCAACGCCCGCGGCCGTCTCGTGCTCGCCTGCGGACGGCTGGTGCCCTACAAGGGTTTTGACGTGCTGGTGCGCGCCGCGCATGCCCGCAATTTCGAGGTCTGGATCGTCGGGGAGGGCCGCGAGCGCGACAACCTCGAGCGGCTGATCCGCGACTACGGCCTGCAGGACCGCGTCCGCCTGCTCGGCTCGGTGTCCGAGAGCGAGCGCGTCAAGCTGATGCGCATCGCCGACGTCTTCGTGATGCCGTCGGTGACCAATGCGGAGACCTTCGGGCTGGCGCAGCTCGAGGCAATGGCCGCGAGCCGGCCCGTCGTCAACACCGCACTCGACACCGGCGTTCCGCATGTCGCCCGCGACGGCCTCGAGGCCATCACGGTACCGCCCGGCGATCCCACCGCGCTTGCCGACGCCATCGAGACGCTGATCAACGATCCCGAGCGCCGCCGCCGCATGGGGCAGGCCGCGCGCCATCGCGCGATGACGAAATACTCAACCGCAGCCTTCAAGGAGGGAGTCGAGACGGTGTATCGCAAGATCGTTACCGAGGAGGCCGCCGCAAAGGACGCGGGGTCGTCAGCCCCGGCCCCGCGTCCCCGAACGGCAGGGCTCGTCGGCGCGATCCAGATCGCGGCAACACTGGCCTGGTCCGACGTGCGTCATCGCTACGTCCGCTCCCTCCTTGGACCCTTCTGGATGTCGATCCAGATGGCGATCATGGTGGCCGTGCTCGGCTCGGTGATCGGCCATCTCTCCAACGCCAGCGCGGTGGCGCGGCTGCCGATGCTGGCGGCAAGCCTCACCGCATGGACCTTCCTCAACAGCGTGGTGCTCGACGCGACCACCGCGCTGCAGGGTTCGGCCAGCCTGATCAAGGATCGCGCGCTGCCGCCGGTGATCTTCCTGCTGCAATGTACCCTCCGGCAGGCGCTGTTCGCCGCCCATAACGCGATCGTGCCGCTGCTCCTGTGGCTCGTGCTGACGCCGCGCGATGTCGGCGGCGCCATCGCCGCCCTTCCCGGCCTCGCTCTGTTCGTGGTCTGCACGCTGGGCCTGAGCCTCGTGCTCGGCGCGCTGGCGACGCGTTACCGCGACATCAAGCCGATCATCGAGTCCTCGCTGACGCTGGCCTTCCTGGCCTCGCCGATCATCTGGACATCCGAGATGATCGATCGCGGCTCGACCGTGATGCGGCTCAATCCGCTGACGCATCTGTTCGCGATCTGGCGCGACCCGCTGGCGACCGGTCATGTCGCAACGGCAAGCGTGATCTACGTGCTGGCCTGCCTCGCCGCGCTCGCGGTCGCTGCGATCGTCACCATCACCCATCTGCGCAAAGCGGCATTCTGGATCTAGGGCATGGCAAGCATCCACCTCCGCGACGTTTGCCTCGATTATCCGCTGTACGGCGCCTACGACTTCTCGCTGAAGCGCCGCCTGCTCGGCCGCCTGTTCCGCCAGACCAGCGAGATGCGGACCATCCGCGCGGTCGACAACATCTCGATCGAGGCGAAGGCCGGCGCACGCATCGGTCTCGCCGGTCCGAACGGCTCCGGCAAGTCAACTCTGCTGCGGCTCATTGCCGGCGTGTTCCCGGCGAGCAGCGGCCGCGTCGAGATTTCCGGCAACATCGTGCCGCTGCTCGGCCTCGGTGCCGGCGTCAATCTCGATTTCGTCGCCGCCGACAATATCAGCCTGCTGCTGCGGATCTCGGGACGCAAGCCGACGCCGGCGGTCCTGGACGAGATCTGGGCATTCACCGAATTGGAGGAGCGCATGCAGCGGTTGCCGCTGCGCATGTTCTCGTCGGGCATGCTGATGCGCGTGCTGTTCGCGACCGCGACCGCGTTTCCCGCCGATATCCTGCTGCTCGACGAGTGGCTCAGCGTGGTCGACGAGAATTTCTCGGCCAAGGCCGAGCAGCGGCTGCGCAAGATGGTCGAGACCGCGGCGATCGTGATCATCGCCTCGCACGACCATGCCCTGCTGCGCCGGACCTGCAACAGCATCATCAATCTCGATCACGGCCGCATCGCCAGCACCGCCCCGCTGGATGCGCCCGTCCCGCATCACCTCGAGCTCAGAGAAATCAGCGCATGATAAAGATCCTGGTCGTCAGCGAGGCGCTTGGCGAGCCCAACCACAAGCGCGGCATCTTCCATTTCACCCGTGAATTGATCCGCTCGCTGGCCGGCGACGGACATGCCCTGACCCTCGTCGTGGAGACGACGCGCCGCTA
Organism: Bradyrhizobium sp. UFLA01-814; assembly: GCF_046718885.1. NCBI lineage: Bacteria > Pseudomonadati > Pseudomonadota > Alphaproteobacteria > Hyphomicrobiales > Nitrobacteraceae > Bradyrhizobium > Bradyrhizobium sp. UFLA01-814. Next base: position 14,538 of record NZ_JAQOSR010000162.1, read on the forward strand.
CCGGAAGCTGCGCCGCAGGCAGCAGCGGACGCGCCTGCTGCCCGAGGACTCACGGCTGATCGAACTGCTCGCGCTCTATCGTTACCTCGATGAAACCGACATGAACTCGCCGATCATGCGCGGTGGCCTGCGCCACACCGTCGACTGGTTCAAGCACAAGCTCAACGCGGCGACCTCGCTCGAATTCATCATCGCCTTCCTGCGCTCGATTCATCTGCTGCCGACCAGCGTCACGCTGATCGAGAACCGGACCGAGGGCCTCGAATACATTCCGACCGATTTGCGCCATCTCGAGTTGTTCGGCGATTTCCTGCTCGAGCCCGGCTTCTACAGCTATCAGGATACGTCGGCCCTGACCCGGTTGCCGCCGCCGCGGGTCGATGCGCGCGACTACGACGTCATTCTCGTCGACACCCCGACCCGGGTTGCGATCCAGCGCCGCCCGGGCGCGAAGGTGATTTGCGTCGTGCATGACCTGTTACCGATCACCGATCTCAAGCTGGATGACATCGCAACACGCCTGTTCCTGTCGCGCCTTTTCACCAGCGTGAACCAGGCTGACGAGCTCGCCTTCGTCTCGAACTACAGCATGAACCGCTTCCGCGCCCTGCTCCCGCAATATGCGCACATTCCGGCGCGAGTGGTCTATCCGCGGACTCGTTTCGACGTCGCGGAAGCGCCGCTTGCGCCGGTGCCAACCGCGGTCCCGGCACGGCCGAGCTTCGTCGTCATCGTCTCGAACGAGCCCCGCAAGAACCTCGCGGCCGTCATCCGCGCCTTCCGCAAGCTGCCGGAGGCCGATCTCGTCGTGATCGGCTATGCCGGCGGCGCCAACCAGGCGCGCAATCTGCCGAAGAACGTCCGCTTCTCCGGCTATGTCGACGAGCACGAGAAGGCGGCACTGATCGCGGGCGCGCACGGCCTGATCATGCCGAGCCTCGCCGAAGGCTTTGGCGTCCCGATCATCGAGGCATTCGCGGCCAATACTCCCGTGCTGTGCTCCGATATTGCCGTGTTCCGCGAGGTCGCCGGCGAGCTTGCCGACTATTTCGATCCGTTCTCGACCGACTCGATCTGCGCCTCCGTGCGGCGCGTGCTGGCGCAGCAGGAGCAATGGCGCGACCGGATCCGCGCGCGGCGGACCGAGTTGGCCGAGCGCTTCGGCCACCACACCCAGGCGCGCGACCTGCTGTCGCATCGGGCTGCCCCGGACGTCGCGGCCGCCGCCGCGTCGCTCACCGCCGCGATGGCGACCTTCAGCGGTGCAACCGCGCACGGCGTGTGACCCGTCATGAGCACCGATTCCGACGCCATTGGTCTCGCAATCGAAGCGCCAGCACGATGGCGCGATCGCGTCCGCGCCTGGTCCGGCTCGGTCGCCTATCTCCGCGCCACCGATACCCTGATCGCCCTGGCCGCGGCGTCGCTACCCTGGTCGACCACGGCACTCGCCGTCTTCATGCTGCTGTGGCTCGTCGCCGTGATCCCGACCATCGACTGGGAGCAGTTCGTGCTCGACCTCGGGCAACCGGCCTTTGCATTGCCGATCGCGCTGGTCGCACTTGCCGTGATCGGCATGGCGTGGTCGGAGACGAGCTGGGCCGAGCGGCTGCAGGGCATCAAGCCGCTCAGCAAGCTGCTGCTGCTGCCGTTCCTGCTCGGCTATTTCCAGCGCTCGCAGCGCGGGCTCTGGGTGTTCGCCTCCTTCCTGCTGTCGTGCACGCTGCTGATGGTCCTGTCCTGGATGGTGCTGGCGCTGCCGCAGCTCAGGCTCGCGCACACCGCCTCCGACGGCGTGCCGGTCAAGAACTACCTCGACCAGAGCCAGGAATTCGCGCTCTGCGCGTTCGCGCTGGCGCTGCCGGCATTGACGGCGCTGCGGGCCCGGCAATGGCGCATCGCAGCCGGCGCCATCGCGCTGATGCTGCTGTTCGTCGCCAACATGCTCTACGTCGTCTCGGCGCGGACCGCGCTGGTCTACATGCCGGTGCTGTTGATCCTGTTCGCCTCGCTGCATCTGTCGCGGCGCGCCACGCGGCTGCTGTTCGCAGGCGTCGCTGTCATCAGCCTCGTGGTCTGGACCACGTCCCCCTACCTCCGCCAACGCATCGCCGATGTCGGCATCGAGTATCGCGCCCACGACACCTCGGGCATCGCCTCGACCGCGCAGCGCCTGACCTATTGGCGGAAGTCGGTGAAATTCATCGCCGAGGCGCCTTGGCTCGGCCACGGCACCGGCTCGATCAGCCACATGTTCACGCAGGATGCCGTCGGGCAAACCGGCCTTCAGGCCGAGGTGATCAACAACCCGCACAACCAGACCCTCAATGTCGGGGTCCAGTGGGGGCTGATCGGCATCCTGCTGCTCTACGCGATGTGGACCAGCCACGTCAGGCTGTTCGCCGGCCGCGATCTCGCGACCTGGATCGGACTCGCCGTGATCGTGCAGAACATCACGAGCTCGCTGCTCAATTCGCATCTCGCCGATTTTCACGAAGGCTGGATGTACGTGATCGGCGTCGGCGTCGCCGGCGGCATGGCGCTCCGCGCCCGCCGGCCGGAGAGGATTTTGGCGTAGATTTGTGCCTCACGCCGCGCAACACATTCGGTGTCGTCCCGGCGAAAGCCGGGACCCATAACCACAAATGGTCATTGTTGAACGACGCTGGAACGACCAGTCCCGTTTACAACATCCGCCGCGGAGTATGGGTCCCTGCTTTCGCAGGGACGACAGTGGTGTTGCGGCGCGAGCAGCGCCTCCCCTACCGCGACGCCTCGTGCCCGACCTCGCCGGTGATGACGTCGCCGAACAGCTCCCACGCCTCACCGTTGAAGCGCATCAGCTGCATCTGCTCGATCGGGAAGTAGTCGTCGGGGGAGGTGTTGACCATGACACCCGGCAGCATCAGGTCGGAGTGGAAGTTCTTCAGGTTGGCGGCCTGCTTCATCACGTTCTCGCGCGTGAGATTGTCGCCGCACTGCTTCAGCACCTGCATCATCGCCTCGGCCTGGACATAGCCATAGAGGTTGTTGGCGTTGGCCTTGTCGCCGTCGGGGTAATATTTGTCCATGAAGGCGCGCCAGCTTTGCACCGCCGGATCCTTGTCCCAGGTGGGATCGGTCGGGTCCTTCAGATAGGCGGTCGAGATGATGCCCTTGGAGAACTCGAGCCCGGCCGGTTTCAGCACCGAGGCGACCGAGGTCGCGGTGTTGGCGAGGAAGAATTTCGGCTTCCAGCCGAGCTCGCCCACTTTCCGGATCGCCTGCGCCGAGCCCTTCGGCGCCGCCCAGGAGAAGAAGATGTCGGCGCCGGAATCGTGCAGCGCGACGATCTGCGAATCGATCGAGGGATCGGAGACCTCGTACGACTTGTCGGCGACAATCATGCCGACCTTGTCGCCGAGCCCGTCCTTCAGGCCCTTGAACTGATCCTTGCCGGCATCGTCATTCTGCCAGAACACCGCGATCTTGCTGTTAGGGAATTTATCGCGAATGTACTTGGCGTAGATGCGTCCCTCGCTCTGGTAGTTGGGCTGAAAGCCCATCGTCCAGGGGAAGTTCTTGGGGTCGCCGAATTTGGTGCCGCCGGAGGCGACGAACAATTGCGGCACCTTCTTGGCATTCATGTATTTCATGATTGCCGAATTGGAAGGCGTGCCGAGCGGCTGGAAGATCAACAGCACCTCGTCGCTCTCGACCAGCTTGCGCGCCTGCTCGATCGCCTTCGGCGGCGAATAGGCGTCGTCGTAGCTGATGAAGTTGATCTTGCGGCCGTTGATGCCGCCCTGCTCGTTGATCATCTTGAAGAATGCGGCCTCGGTCTTGCCGATCACCCCATAGGACGACGCCGGGCCGCTGTATGGCATGATGTTGCCGATCTTGACTTCGCCATCACTCGCGCCGGGATCGTATTTCTTCTGCGCGGTGGCCGAGGTCGCGATCAGCGCGGCACTTGCGAACGCCGCGATTGCGCCAATATATCCGAAACGAGCCGGCATCGTTTTCTCCCGATTTTTGTCGTTGGTTTTGGCGGCAAGTCTCGCAAGAGACGCATGTGCTGGCAAGCGCTGGGTTTTTCCGTTGGGCGAAACGGCATTGTTGCCTGGCGCTATTTATGATTGAACGTCGATCTGGGGATCACGAGTCGAGGCGTTCTGATTGCGTAAACCGGACATCCGTACCGGTCCGCGGCATCCGCATCTTGCGGCCGCGGGCTATGAGATCACGCGCCGCCTCAGCGAGTCTGCGTTGGCGAAGCGTGGCCTGCACAAGGCCAATGGCGAGTTCGCGCAGCGCACGATCGCGTCGATCCGCGAAAAGCTGCAGCGCGGCGAGACCGTCTACATCGCCGGCCTCGCCTGCCCCGGCACGCACAATACCGGCGTCGCGCTGGTCGAGGTCACCCAGAAGGACGGACCGCGCCTGATCGTCAACAACGAGGAAGAGCGCTTCTCCGGCAACAAGCACACCAACGAGTTCCCGCAATACGCGCTCGACGACATGCGCAAGGTGTTGCAGCGGATGGGCCGCAACATCGGCGATATCGCCGCCTTTGTCACGACATGGGACTATCCGGCGCTGCTGGCGATGCTGATCCGCACCTCGCTCGAGGAAGCGCCGGCCAGCCTCAAATTGCTGCGCGCCCCGATCGCACCGGCAATCAATCTGCGCCAGCTGGATCAGGTGCGGCGGCTGTCGCGCCGGCTCGGCAGGATGTACGGGCTCGACAAGCAATTGCCGCTGATCTGCATGCCGCATCACGACAATCACGCCTGGTACTCGTTCACCGCCTCGCCGTTCGCCGATACGCGCGAGCGCGTTGCGATCGCGGTGCTCGACGGCACCGGCGACGTCGGCTCGATCTCGCTCTATGTCGCCGAGAACGGCGAGATGAAGCAGCTCTATTGCAATGAGAGCCTGTTCGACTCGCTCGGTGCTTTCTACACGGTGATCTCATCCAGCCAGGGCGGCTGGACCTGGCTCTCCAGCGAGGGCCGCTACATGGGCGCCGCCGCCTGGGGCGACATGAACCGCGCCACCAATCCGTATTATCAGCGCCTGAAGGCGGTGCTGCAGCTCGGGCCCAATGGCAGCGTTCAGCTCAATCGCGCGATGGCCAATTGGTACGCCGATCCTGCCGACAATCCCTATCATCAGCCGCTGATCGACATTCTCGGCCCGCCGCTGCGCCCCGACCAGCTCTGGAATCCCGACGCCGTGCTGCGCGTCGAGGACATCAATCACCGCCCCGACACCAAGGACCGCGTCGACAAGGCGGCCGCGACGCAATTGGTGTTCGAGGACGCGATGATCCATGTCATCGACCATCTCCTGCGCACCACCGGCACCGACCGCCTGGTGCTGACCGGGGGCGTCGCGCTGAACGCGCTCGGCAACATGCGGCTGCTCGAGCATTTCGACGAGGCGTGGTTCGAGCGGGCGCAGCAGCGCAAGACGCGGCTGCATATGTGGGTGCCGCCGGTGCCCGGCGATCCCGGCGTGCCGATCGGCGCGGCCTGGCTGTTCGCGCATATGGCGGGCGCACCGCGCGGCGCGCCGCTGTCGCACGCATTCTATTGCGGCCTGCCGTCCTCGAACGCCGACATCACGACGGCGCTGCAAGCCGACGACGTTGCCTCGACAGAGATCGGCAATGTGGCGACGTCAGACGGGCGCGACGCGGTTGCCGACCTGATGGCGTCCATGGTCGCGCAAGGCGGTGTGATCGCAATCTATCAGGGCGCCGCCGAAACCGGCCCGCGCGCGCTCGGCCACCGCTCGATCCTCGCCAATCCCTGCGACCCCGAGGTGCGCGAGCGGCTCAACGAGCGCGTCAAGTATCGCGAGGCGATCCGGCCGCTGGCGCCGATGGCGACGCTAGAGGCCGCGCGCGACTATTTCGAGCTCGAAGACGGCGCGTCCGACGCCGACTAC
>NZ_JAQOSR010000163.1:0-20451 GCF_046718885.1 Bradyrhizobium sp. UFLA01-814
CCAGCCAGCATGGTGAATCAGAAACACACTGATTTGGGAATCCCAAATCGATTCAACCTAAACCCATCCCGCTTTAGTCCCGATATCCACCGCCGCGGAGAGCGCTCCCTTTTCAAAGCGCGCGCCGGCCGCTACATCCGGCACATGCCGCTTCATCTCATCAAGCTCGCCGTCGGTTGCGACTCCGTCAAGGAACTCAAGGGCTGGGTTGCCGAACGGATGGCGACCGCGAAGAAAAAGGGCCTGCCGCTCCGTCACGTCCACATCACGCGGATGACGCCGAAGCGCGAGGAGGAGATCCTTGCCGGCGGCTCGCTCTATTGGGTGATCCGCGGCGAGATCGCCGCGCGCGAGAAGATCATCGCCATTGAGCCGTTCCGCGACAAGGACGGTATCGGCCGCTGCCGGCTGGTGATGCAGCCCAAGGTGATCGCGGTCTCGCCGCGGCCGATGCGGCCGTTCCAGGGCTGGCGCTACCTGACCGCGGACTCCGCGCCGGCCGATCTCACCAAGTCGAGCGCGGCCAGCGTGGCATCGATGCCCGAGCCGATGCGCCGCGAGTTGCGCGACCTCGGCTTGCTCTGAGCACGATGGCTGCCGCGAACTACTGCGGCTGTGTCACGAGGTGCAGCCGGCCCCATTCGGAGGCCGGGATCTCGACAAAGCGGCCGCCGCCCGCATTGCTGACGGCGACGTCGAGCAGTTCGTGATCGATCCCCATCTCGCCGAGATAGCGTCGGAACTGGTCGGTGAAGATTGAGGTCAGGCTCTCGCGGTGCTCGGCCGAGACGTTGGGCGCGAGCCGGTTGTGGATCGCCATGCCGCTCAGCACCACGCGGCTGCCCTCCGGCAGGCTGCGATGCACGCCGCCCGACAGCACCAGCAGGCAGGCGAAATCGCAGGCAATGCCGGACAGCTTCTCCTTCGCATCGAGCGGGCCGCCGGGCCGCTTGAGCGCGAAACATTCCTCCTCGGATTTTCCGGTGCAGGCCTCGACCTCGGTCGCCGCGACCGCGGCGTCGATGCCGCGATCGCGCAGGATGCGGCCGAGGCTGGAGGCGACGTTGAGGTTGGAATTCCCCCTGACGTTGATCACCACCGGCGGCTTGCGGCCGTTCTGCCGGTCGAGGATCGCCAGCAGGCGCTTATAGGTATCCCACTGCACGGCGCCCTCGGCGGCGATCCAGTCCGAGCAGCCCGGGCCACAGGCATCGGGCGCACCATGTGCGACATAGAAGATCATCGCGCCGGGCGCCGAATTGACCCCGCCGACCGGCGGCCGGGTCTGCGCCTGCGCGAGGCCTGCGGCCACGAGCGCGATGCCGAAAGCAATGCCTTGCCTGAAATAACCGCTCATTCCGATCGCCTGTGAAAGGCGCGATCATCCACGCGTCGGCCGCGCAGATGAGGCCGAGCCCTCATTACAGGCTCGAACCTCGTTTGCGCATGAACCGCATCACACTTTCCGGATCCTGCTTCAGACCGGGATGTTGTCGATCAGGCGCGTGCTGCCGAGCTTTGCCGCTACCAGCATCCGCATCGGGCCGTCCTTCAGCGAGCCGATCGGCGCCAGGGAGGCGGCGTGGCGCACTTCGAGATAATCGAGCACGAAGCCGGCCTTGGTGATCGCCGCGGCGCCGTCGGCCATTGCGGTCGCCGTATCCTCGCCGGCGCGCAGGCGGCCGGCCGTCTCCTTCATCACCCGATGAAGCTCGGGGGCGGCGCGCCGTTCCTCCGGGGAGAGGTAGACGTTGCGTGACGACATCGCGAGACCGTCGCGCTCGCGCACCGTCTTGGATCCGATCACCTTGACGCCGAGGTCGAGGTCCGCGGCCATCTGGGTGACGACCCGGAGCTGCTGAAAGTCCTTCTCGCCGAAGATCGCGAGGTCGGGCCGGACCTGGGTGAAGAGCTTGCCGACCACGGTGGCGACGCCGCCGAAGAAATGCGGCCGGAAGCGATCCTCGAGCCCGGCAGTGGCCGGCCCCTCGGGCACGATCCTGGTCGCGAAGCCGTCCGGGTACATCGCCTTCACCTCGGGGTGCCAGATCAGGTCGACGCCCTCGGCGGCGAGCTTGGCGACGTCGGCTTTCCAGGTGCGCGGATAGGAGCCGAAATCTTCGGTCGGCGCGAACTGGGTCGGGTTGACGAAGATCGAGACGACGACCCGCTTGGCGCGGCGCTTGGCGAGGCGCACCAGCGACACATGGCCGTCATGGAGCGCTCCCATGGTTGGGACCAGCGCGACGGTCGCCTTCTTGGCGCGCAGGGCGTCGACGGCGCGACGAAGGGCGGGGACGGTACGGACGACGGTGGGATTTCTCGGCATCTGGTCTCGGCTCGTGGGGCAATCCGGGTGGGGACGAATCTGGGTGGGACGGGCTGGCGTTCGGCAGGTGACGCAGCTTACCAAGTCCCAACCGCTATCGGCAAACCGCCGCGACAAGCCTTACCCGATCTCGGACGCGCGTGGATCACAGCTGCCGTGCCGCCGATCGACGCAGCAGTCTTGCTTGATCGACGCATCATTGAGCACGGCCGCAATTGATTTCCTGTCGCGGCGATGCATTTCACTTGACCGCAGCGGCGCGCGCTTTGAAGATCATTGCCGGGATTTGAATCATGTTGGTGCAGGCTCGTCAGGGTCAATCCGGCTCCGCACATGTCATCGTGCTGGGCAACGAGAAGGGTGGATCGGGAAAGTCGACCACCGCCCTGCATATCGCCGTCGCGCTGCTGAAGGCCGGGCAGCGCGTCGCCAGCATCGATCTCGACTGCCGCCAGCAGAGCTTCACCCGCTACATCAGCAATCGCCAGGCCTGGGCGCGACGCACCGGGCTCGACCTCGAACTCCCCGCCCACCACTGCATCAAGTACGGCGAGACGATGCAGATCGAGGAGAACGAGAACGCGGAATTCCAGCAGTTCATGGCCGCGGTGAGCGCGGTGGAACGCGCCTATGATTTCATCGTCATCGATACCCCGGGCGCCGACAGCTACCTGATGCGGCTCGCGCATTCGATGGCCGACACGCTGGTGACGCCGATCAACGACAGCTTCCTCGATTTCGACGTGCTCGGGACCGTCGATCCCGCGACCTACGCGGTGACCGGCGAGAGCCATTATGCGGAGATGGTGCGCGACACCAGGCGCGAGCGCCGCCAGCTCGACGGCGCCTCGACCGACTGGATCGTGGTGCGCAACCGCCTGTCGATGCTCGGTTCGCGCAACAAGCAGCTGGTCGCCGACGGCTTGAAGCAGCTGTCGCTGCAGCTCGGGTTCCGTTCGGTCGACGGCTTTGCCGAGCGGGTGGTCTATCGCGAATTCTTCCCGCGCGGGCTGACGGCGCTCGACGACATCGACGAGGCGACGCTCGGCACGCGCCCGAGCCTCGGCCACGTCACCGCCCGCGAGGAGGTGATGAGCTTGCTCCGCCAGCTGAAGCTGCCGCTGGACGAGCGCGGCCGCCGCCGGGCCGCCAACCGGGCCGAATGGTTCAGCCAGGTCGACAAGCCGCTGGAAGTCGACGACATCATCGGCAGCTAGGCCGTCAGGCCTCCCCAAGGGCGCAGGTTCCAGGGCGGCGGCCGTACAGGAGGTGACGATCGTCACTTCCGGGACGATGCAGAAGCGCGGTAGTCTTGCGGGGTTTTCGGCCACTCCGTCGCCAAAATGCCGGAACAAAGCTGGCCAGATCCGGTTTTCCCAAGCCAGTCGCGTTCTCGCTCCCGTCGGCTGGTCTTGAGGTATTATCGTGCCGCAGAGCCATGGCGCTAGAAGCGAATGCACAAAGGTTGTGTGCACCGCACAATGAACGTGCTGCGAAGTCCCAACTTTTAGACTTCCTGTCACAGCGCTGTGACATATATTCTCAAAAGGAGGCCGAAGAGTCTCCGGCCAAGAATAGCCCTGAAAAGGCGGGCACCTCGAGGACGTCATGAAGCGTGGAATTCTCGTTCTGCTTTCTCTCTCCGTGGTGATCACGGCGGCCTATTTCACCGCGAGCAAGTGGGCGATCCGTCACGAAACTCTCATGTTCAAGGACCCGACGCGCGATGAGCGGCCGGTCGCGGTCGACGTTGCCGTGCGCTTCGACAAGGAGATGCAGGCCGACGCTGGCATGATCACGCTGCCGGTTGCGATCCTCAACCATGGCAATACCGTCAAATTCACCGAATATTCCTTCCTCGCGAACGTGTTCGCGGCGCGCGGCTATCTGACCATCAGCATTCAGAACGACCTGCCGTCGGACGGACCGATGGTGACCAAGGTCGGCGAGCTCTATGTCGGCCGCCTGCCGCAGTACCAGCGCGGTATCACCAACATCAAGTTCGCGATCGAGGAGATGAAGAAGCGCCATCCGAACGCGGACTACAGCAAGCTGACGATGGTCGGCCATTCCAATGGCGGCGACATCGCGATGTATTTCGCCAAGCAGTATCCGGACGAGATCAAGAAGGTGGTGACGCTGGACAATCTGCGCGTGCCGTTCATGACCGACGGCAAGTTCAAGATTCTGTCGTTCCGTTCGCATGACTCGCAGTTCAAGCCGGATCCGGGTGTCGTTCCCGATGCCGACGAATGCGAGAAGGCCGGCATCACCGTGGTGAACACCAACTTCCAGCACAACGACATGCGTGACACCGGGCCCGATAAGGCCAAGGACTCGATCCAGGCCATGCTCGATAAATTCCTGGCCGATACCGACAGCGCTGTCGCGCCGGTCGACACCAGGAATGCGCCGCCGAAGATTCTGGAGCCCGGCCCCGTCTCGCTCTACGTGCCGGTCGAGAAACCTCAGACCTTGACCGACAAGCTCAAGAAGTCGCTCTCGCTGACCAAGACCGAGACGAAGAAGGATCCGTCGGTCACGAATTGACCGGGCGGCCCGGCACCCAGGCTGGCCCGTCACGTTGACCAATCCGCTGCCGCGGCCCACATAGTGTTTGCTGTACGAGGCAAGCGCTGATGGCCGGCAAGACGATCAAACCGACATCCGGAAGCGATGTACGCCCGACCCATGCGCCTGGCGTGCCGACATCAAGCGCGAACGACATCGCGGCATTCGTCGCCAAGGCGCGGGCGATGTCGCCGCATCGCGCCGGCGCCCGCGGCAGGCTGGTGTTCGCGCTCGACGCCACGATGAGCCGGCAGCCGACTTGGGACATGGCGTGCACGCTGCAGGCGGACATGTTCCGCGAGGCTGGCGCGCTCGGCAGTCTCGATATCCGCCTCGTCTATTATCGCGGCTTCAATGAGTGCCGTGCGTCGGGCTGGATCTCCGACAGCGCGCAGCTCGCGCGGCTGATGAGCAAGATCGATTGCCAGGGCGGCAATACCCAGATCGGCAAGGTGCTGTCCGAGACGCGTCGCGAGGCGGTCGAGGCGGGGGTGCGCGCGCTGGTGTTCGTCGGCGACGCGATGGAGGAGAGCGCCGACGATCTCTGCGCCAAAGCCGGCGAGCTCGGCCTGCTCAAGGTGCCGGTCTTCATGTTCCAGGAGGGGCACGACGTGACCGCCGAACAGACGTTTCGCGAGGTCGCGCGGCTGACCGGCGGTGCATGGTGCAGGTTCGATCCCGGCGCGGCCGCGCAGCTCCGCGAATTGCTGCGTGCCGCCGCAGCCTATGCCGCCGGCGGCCGCGAGGCCCTGCTGCAACTGGCCAAGACCGCGAGCGGCGCGGCGAAGCTGATCGGTCAGATGAAATAGCGCCGCGTCGCGTCAGGCTCCGCCTGATGCCGGTGAGACGAAGCTTCGCATGCTTTTTGCCGCCGGGCCGCCTATATTCCGGACATGCCAACCCTGATCGCTGGCGTCGTCGCCGTTGTCGTCATTTATTCCGCGCTGCAGATGTTTCGTGCGGCCAATCCCGCCGTGCTTGCGCGCGCGATCAAGATCGGTGGCGGGGTGCTCGCACTGGCGGTCGCGGCCTTTACCGGCGTGCGGGGCGAGCTGGCGGTGGCAATTCCGCTCGGCATCTTCGGCGCCGGACTGCTCGGCTGGTCGCCGTTCGGAAGCACCGGATTTCCCAATTTCGGCGGCATGTTCGGCGGTTCGCGCAGCCAGGGACAAAGCTCGCGGGTGCGCTCGCAATATCTCGATATGAGCCTCGATCACGGCAGCGGCGTGCTCAGGGGCCAGATCGTGGCCGGACCACAGGCCGGCCGCATGCTCGACGAGTTCGACCTGTCGCAGCTATTGGCGATGGTCCCGAGCTTCGACGCCGAGAGCGTTGCGCTACTTGAAAGCTATCTGGATCGCCGTTTTCCCGCCTGGCGTCAGGACGCACAGGGCGACCGGGCACGGGGGCAGGGCCGTGCGGCGTCGGGTGGCAAAATGACGAACGAGGAGGCCTATCAGATCCTTGGCCTGCAGCCGGGAGCGTCGCGCGACGATATCGGCCGGGCTCACCGTACCCTGATGAAGAAACTCCATCCCGACCAGGGGGGCTCGACGTACCTCGCGGCCCGTGTGAACGAGGCCAAGGATACTTTGCTTCGCACGCATCTCTAACTCCGGCTACGCTACCAACGCCACAGCCGAGAGCTGCCTTCCGTTTCTGATTGATGCCCCGTCTGGCCCGCCGCTGTCCGGCGTGGCCGATCGTTGTTTCGGGAAAATTTAACCGTAAAATCTTGACGAGAAGTTTCATGGTCGCGCCGCGCGCGGCCGGGCCGGCCGTTTTCGCGACGGCAAAAGCAAAACGGCCGGCGCTTGCGGCGCCGGCCGTTTGAAATCAGCTGATGCCGACGATCAGTTGCGAACGGTGATGCAGGAGATCTCGGCGCGCTTCAGCGTCTTGCAAGCCGCCTCGGCCTGATCGCGCTCAAGGCCGGCAAAGCGGGCGCGATAGAGCTTGCGATTATCCTTGGCGACCACCTCGGTGAACGGATCCGCCTTGCTGAGCAGGCCGCGGGCCGAGCTGCGCGCGAGGTCGATGCGCTTGTTGGCCTCGCCCTCGGACTCCAGCGCGCCAACCTGGATGATCCAGCCGGTGTGCGCGGCGCTCGGCCTTGCGGAGCTGGTCGGCGGAGCGGCCTGCAGGCCGCGGGTAGCGGGTTCGATCGACGCCACGGCCTGCGGCGCCGGGGCGGCGGGTGCATGGACGGCCGAGGCCGGCAGCACGCCGAGGATGCCGTTGCCGGTGCCGAAATTGGCCGGCTGCGGCGGCATTTCGGGCCTCGAGGTCTCGGCGGCCCGCGCCATCATCGCATTGGAGGTCTCGGGGACTTCGCCACGCGCGGGGATCGTGTTGGTGACCGGAGGCGCGGACTGCGCCGGGCCGGCCGCGGCGAGCTTGATCTGGCCGGCCTTGACCTGCACCGTCTTCACCTTGACCGGCTTCATCGGTTCAGCCGAGCCGGGGATCGCGGCGATCGGCTGGGTCTGGATCACGCCTGAGGTCAGCGGCGCCGGCTCGGGCTTGGCCTGCGGCTCCGGCTTGGCCGGGAGCGGCGGCAGCGCGGCGGCGGCCGCCGCCATCAGCGAGGGTTTGCTGGCCGGGCGCGGCGCCTGGATCGCGGCAGCTGCAGCGGCGGGCTCCGACGCGGCGACCGGCGAGGTGTCCGGCGCGCGCGCGTTATCCGCGTCGGCGACCTCGACATTGGCGTCGGCCGGATTGCGTTCGGTGATCGCGGCGGCGGTGCGGGTGGTCGCGGCCTTCCCGACGTTCTCTGCGAGCAGGTTGCGCATGATGGCGTCACGCGAGCCGCCGCTGCGGCCGCCGAGCACCACGCCGACCAGGAAGCGATTGCCGCGGCGCATCGAGGTCACGAGGTTGAAGCCGGAGGCGCGGGTGTAGCCGGTCTTGATACCGTCAACGCCCTCGACGTTGCCGAGCAGATGGTTGTGGTTGCGGATCGATTGGCCGCGGAAGTTAAACACCGAGGTCGAGAAGTAGCGGTAGTAGCGCGGGAAGCGATCCTGGATCGCGCGGCCGAGGGTCGATTGATCGCGCGCTGTCGTCACCTGTTCATCGTTGGGCAGGCCGGAGGCGTTGCGATAGACGGTCCGGCTCATGCCGAGCGCACGGGCCTTGCGGGTCATCATCCGGGCGAAATCGTCTTCGCTGCCGCCGATCGCCTCGGCGATCACGACCGCGGCGTCATTGGCCGAGCGGGTGACCAAGCCCTTGATGGCGTCTTCGACCTTGATGGTCGAGCCGGGCCGCAGGCCAAGCTTAGTCGGGTCCTGTTCGGAGGCGTGCTCGGACACCGGCATTTCGGTGTCGAGCTTCATCTTCCCGGAGTCGAGGCGCTCGAACAGCAGATAGAGCGTCATGATCTTGGTCAGCGAGGCGGGGTGGCGCAGACCGTCGGGACTGGTGGCGGTGAGCACCGAACCGGTGTTGCCGTCGACGATGATCGACGCGAATTGCGGGCTGTAGCTCTCGCGCGCTTCCTGGCTGTGGTGGTGACGGGCGTAGTGGCGCCGGTGACGGCGCGCCTCGGCGCTATCACTCGTGATCAGGATCGCCGTCGTGACGGTAACGAGCCCAAGAACGCCAACTCGCAGCGCCCGCGAGGAGGCCAAGGTTGTTCGAAGCATCTACTTCCCCGTCCCAATTTCTATCTAGATCACTGGCTCGTGAGGCGAAATTGTGCCCGGCGGCCATCGATCCTTGCCTGCGCAACAAACCACTTCGGGCAGAACCATCGGCCCACGTGGCGGCTCAGGTCGCTCTTCTAGCTAAGGTGTTGTTCACAAACAGCTTTCGAGGCTGCCTGTCGGAAGGCGAACAAAGTCCGGGAATCAGGTTAGGCGGACCGAGTTTCCAAAAGATTAAGCAACCGTTGCGTAGTCCCCCGGGGTTTATCGCAAATGCCGGAGATTCGGGGCTGTGTGATTGTGCGATGCACAATATTCATTGACTCTATTGTGCGATGCGATATGGCTATCGGCGTCAGGGGGCCGGGAGCTTCCCGGCAATGGGAATTTGCGCCTTCAAGTCTGGGAAAAGGAATTCCATCCATGGTCAAGATCGAAGACATTCAGAACTACGGCAAAGAGCATTTCGAGTCGGTCACCGCGTCGGCCAACAACCTGCAGAGCGGCGTTCAGGCCATCGCCACCGCCTATGGCGACTATGCCAAGAAGTCCTTTGAGGACACCAAGTCGTTCGTCGAGAAGCTGTCGGGCGTGAAGTCGCTGGACAAGGCGCTCGAGGCGCAGACCGAGTACCTGCGCTCGTCCTACGAGACCTTCGTTGCGGAATCGCAGAAGATCGCCGGCCTGTACAGCGACTGCGCCAAGCAGACCTTCAAGCCCTATGAGGGCCTGGTCTCCAAGTTCGCGCCGGCCGCTCAGTAAGCGACCAGGACAAACGAAAAGCCCGGCCGTTTGGCCGGGCTTTTTTGTTGTGCCTGAAGCGGGCAGCTATTTCGCCAGCCGCAGCTTGCTGAGGGCGGTTCCGATCGTGTTGAACGTCGTCAGGATCTGGGTCGAACTGGTCAGCATGAAGAATTTGTCGGGCGTGCTGGCGCAGTTCTTCAGGACGGTTGAGGTCGGATCGGCGGGCGAGTGCGTGTTCACCTGGATCGTATAGATCGTGTACAGCGGCTGGCCGCTGGAGTCCTTCGCGGCCTGCAGGTTCTGGCACAGCAGGGACTGCCTGGCGTCGATCGGGTTGCCGGAAGCCTGCGTGCGGCCGTCGCCGTATTCGGGCCAGCGGTCCTCGGTGTTCAGACCGTCGGACAGGAGAATGATGACCCGGTTGTAGGTCGTGTTGGAGTCCTCCGCCGGGGTGTTCAACGGGCCGCCCACCAGCAGCGACTGCCATGCCCACGCCAGGCCGACCGCCTGGTTGGTGCCGCCGGTCGGCTGCATCGCGTTGACCGCATTCTTGAGCGCGGTCCAGTTGTAGCTCAGCGGAATGATCGGCTCGAGCTGCGGCGAGGAGTTGCTGCTGCAGTAGGAGTAGCCGTTCTCAAACAACTCGTTGGCCGGGAACAGCGTGGTGGCGTCGGATGACGCCGGCAGCACGCCGGTCGCATCGTTCGGCTGGGTGCGGTCGGCGATGCAGCCCGTCCAGTTGCCGATCGGGTTGGTGGACGCTTGCCGCCAGTCGTTCTTCACGGTGGGGATCTGGTTGGTCGAGGTCCATTGATTGTTGGTCCATCCGACTACGGCGCTGACCCGGGGCTGGCCCTGGTTGTCGGCCGTATCGTTGGGGCCGGGCTGCGTCCAGTCGTGGGTGTACAGCTTGCCGGTGCATTGATAGACGCCGCCGGAGGTGCCGCAACTGCAGCCGGAGACATCGTTACCGGAAGAATTCTTCGGACAGCTGCACGACGTCGAGCCGCTGCAGAATACGCCGGTGCCGACCTGCGTGCTCACCCAGCAGCCGTTGTAGCGCGTGTAGGAGTTCGCATCGACGCTGGGGCAGATGTAGCCTGAATAGGTCCCGCTCGAGGGGATGTAGTTCGCGTTGCCGGTATTGGTCGGGCTCTTCTGGCAGGTGAAGCCGCCGTTGTTGCTGGTCCACGGGCATCGCGCACCGGGTCCGACCGCGTGCCAGTTCATCGGCAGACTTGCCTGCATGGTGCCGTTGGCGGGCTGCGTGGTCGGGGGATTGAGCCAGTCGGTCCAGTCGATCCAGCTCTGGCCGACATTGCTGCTGCCGACATTGACGACCTTCTCGAACGGAATGATGGAGATATAGACGTCACCATTGTTCTTGCTCAGCGCGCTGAGCTGGTCGATCAGTCCGCCGGTTCCGGCCACCGCGTTGCGCAGCGCGGTGATCTTGTTGTCGTCCGACATCGATCCCGTGTTGTCGAGGGCGAGGGCGACGCGCATCTTGACGTTGCCCCAGGTGGTGGTCGTCGAGCTCTTGAAACCCAGCGTCGGAAAACCGGCCAGCTGCATGAAATCGGATTTGATGTGGCCGGATCCGCCCAGCAGGATGGTGGCCGCCGCGCTTGAGGTCGGGGTGGTGTAGTTGGCCGTGACGGAAATGCCCTGGCCGTCCTTGTTGGTGTAAAGTGCGGTGAAATAGGTCTGCGCCTTGCTCGGGATATCCGCAGCCGTGATGTTGCCCATGGTCAGATCCTTGGACAGCATCAGCGCGGCCGAATCGAGCGCCGCCTGCATCGCGGAGCGGGCGTTGTTGGCGCGGGTATAGTCGATCGCGGCTCCCACGAAAGCGAGGAGCGGCAGCATTGCGAAGGTGAAGATCACCGCGACATTGCCGCTATTTGCCCTGGAAAACCGGCGAGCAACCGCGCAGACGCGATCGGAAATGGCTGAACCAAGCATGGCACTCTCGTCGAAATGAATTGCGGTGGCATCTCGACCGGCGCCGCTAAACAGATGGTGAATCGGGCGCGGGAAACCCGGCAGGGTGGCGCGGGGGAGGCTCAAAAGCCGGGCAAAAGCGCTGGCTATCCTCAATGACGTCTAAATTGGCCGCCCGACTCCTTTGTCAAATCAGGCAGAAATGATTAACCTTCCGAGGGTTGCCGCGCCGGGAATCGGACCGGTGGGCCGCGCCGGGTCCGCGCTTGCGGCAGGACCTCGCGAGGCCCATATTCGGGAGGTCGATCCGGCCGCCGGATCGGACCGGGAGCGGCAATCTGGAAAGCATTGCTGGGGGTTCCGCGATCAGTCTTGCGGCAGTCGCGACCACCATCCAATTGCCATCCGGTTTCCCGCCATCCGGTTTCCCTTGGGGAATTCGAACGCCTGAGCCATGTTGCGATCCACGTTGACAGTCCCGATTTCCGAGCCGGTTTCGTCGATGCCGGCGGTGGCCGCCGCGCCGGCGCCGAAAATGAACAATGATGACAACCGCAATGGGACGGGCAGCGGCCCGTCGACCTCGGTCATCACCAAGGTCAAGCCGAAGACCAAGCGCCCGAACCTGTACCGCGTCCTGATCCTGAACGACGACTACACGCCGATGGAGTTCGTCGTTCACGTGCTGGAACGATTCTTCAACAAGGACGCCGAGGCGGCGACCAAGATCATGCTGCACGTTCACCACCACGGGATCGGCGAGTGCGGCGTTTTTACCTACGAGATCGCCGAGACCAAAGTGACGCAAGTCATGGACTTCGCGCGCAAGCATCAGCATCCACTGCAATGCGTGATGGAAAAGAAATAGCTCGCTGGAACGACTGACCCGCCGCGGGGCGCGGAACGGGTCTTGCATCGCGGTTTTTGATGGTGGTGAACGGCGTTCCCGTACGATCACGGGGCCCGCCGCGCGACGCCCCGATGCCCCGAATTTAGAAGAAAACCATCATCGCGGGACCGGTCTTTCGCCACGATCCGTCGTAACTATATCAAAGGCGATCACGAAGGTTGTTATTGCCTGACCCGGTAATGGCGATCATGATGGCAGGGGGCCATAGAGGACGCGAATGCCAACTTTTTCCCAAAGCCTTGAACAATCGCTGCACCGTGCATTGGCGATCGCAAACGAGCGTCACCATCAATACGCGACGCTCGAACATCTGCTGCTGTCGCTGATCGATGACTCGGATGCGGCGGCTGTGATGCGGGCCTGCAGCGTCGATCTCGACAAGCTCAGGACGAGCCTCGTTAATTATCTCGAGACCGAATTCGAAAACCTGGTGACTGACGGCGCCGATGACGCGAAGCCGACCGCCGGGTTCCAGCGCGTGATCCAGCGCGCGGTGATTCACGTCCAGTCGTCCGGTCGCGAGGAAGTGACCGGCGCCAACGTCCTGATCGCGATCTTCGCCGAGCGCGAGAGCCATGCCGCGTACTTCCTGCAGGAGCAGGACATGACGCGCTACGACGCTGTCAACTACATCAGCCACGGCATCGCCAAGCGGCCCGGCGTGTCCGAGGCGCGGCCGGTGCGCGGCGTCGACGAGGAAACCGAGACCAAGGGCAACGAGGACGCCAAGAAGAAGGGCGAGGCGCTCGAGACCTATTGCGTCAACCTCAACAAGAAGGCGCGCGACGGCAAGATCGATCCGGTGATCGGCCGCAATGCCGAGATCAACCGTGCGATCCAGGTCTTGTGCCGCCGCCAGAAGAACAACCCGCTGTTCGTCGGCGAAGCCGGTGTCGGCAAGACCGCGATCGCCGAAGGCCTCGCCAAGCGCATCGTCGACAGCGACGTGCCGGAAGTGCTGGCGGCCGCGACCGTGTTCTCGCTCGACATGGGCACGCTGCTCGCGGGCACCCGCTATCGCGGCGATTTCGAGGAGCGGCTCAAGCAGGTCCTGAAGGAGCTGGAGGCGCATCCGAACGCCATCCTGTTCATCGACGAGATCCACACCGTGATCGGCGCCGGCGCCACCTCCGGCGGCGCGATGGATGCGTCCAATCTGCTGAAGCCCGCGCTGGCTTCGGGCACGATCCGTTGCATGGGCTCGACCACCTACAAGGAATACCGTCAGCACTTCGAGAAGGACCGCGCGCTAGTGCGGCGCTTCCAGAAGATCGACGTCAACGAGCCGACGGTGGAAGACGCGATCGCGATCCTCAAGGGCTTGAAGCCCTATTTCGAGGATTACCATCGGCTGAAATACACCAATGAGGCGATCGAGGCGGCGGTGCAGCTGTCGTCGCGCTACATCCACGACCGCAAGCTGCCCGACAAGGCGATCGACGTGATCGACGAGTCCGGCGCGGCGCAGATGCTGGTCGCCGAGAGCAAGCGCAAGAAGACGATCGGCATCAAGGAGATCGAAACCACGATCGCGACCATGGCGCGGATCCCGCCGAAGAGCGTGTCGAAGGACGATGCCGAGGTGCTGAAGCATCTCGAGCAGACCCTGAAGCGCACGGTGTTCGGCCAGGACAAGGCGATCGAGTCGCTGGCAGCGTCGATCAAGCTGGCGCGAGCCGGCCTGCGCGAGCCGGAGAAGCCGATCGGCAGCTATTTGTTCTCGGGTCCGACCGGCGTCGGCAAGACCGAGGTGGCCAAGCAACTCGCGGCGTCGCTCGGTGTCGAGCTGCTGCGCTTCGACATGTCCGAATACATGGAGCGGCACACCGTGTCGCGCCTGATCGGCGCGCCTCCCGGCTATGTCGGCTTCGACCAGGGCGGCCTGCTCACCGATGGCGTGGATCAGCATCCGCATTGCGTGGTGCTGCTCGACGAGATCGAGAAGGCGCACCCGGATCTCTACAACGTGCTGCTGCAGATCATGGATCATGGCCGGCTCACCGACCACAACGGCAAGCAGGTCAACTTCCGCAACGTGATCCTGATCATGACCACGAATGCCGGGGCGGCCGATCTTGCGCGGCAGGCCTTCGGCTTCACTCGCTCGAAGCGGGAAGGCGACGATCACGAGGCGATCAATCGCCAGTTCGCACCGGAGTTCCGCAACCGGCTGGATGCGATCGTCTCCTTCGCGCACCTCAATGCGGAGGTGATCGGCATGGTGGTCGAGAAGTTCGTGCTTCAGCTCGAGGCGCAACTCGCCGACCGCGACGTCACGATCGAGCTGTCCGAGCCTGCAAAGGCCTGGCTGATCGAGCACGGCTATGACGAGCAGATGGGCGCACGTCCGATGGCGCGCATCATCCAGGAGCACATCAAGAAGCCGCTCGCGGATGAGGTGCTGTTCGGTCAGCTCAAGGGCGGCGGGCACGTCCGCGTCATCCTGGTCAAGGACGAGGCGACCGCCAAGGACAAGATCGGCTTCGAATATGTCGAGGGCCCGGTCACGCCGAAGCCCGAGAACCTGCCGCCGCGCAAGCGCAAGCCGCCGAAGGGCGGTCCCAACGGCGGCGGAGGCGGCACCAAGGGGCCGGCCTCAAAGGGGCCGATGGTCAAGGTCTGAGGCACGAGCGAACAACCAAACGAAAAGGCCGGCTGAGGACAGCCGGCCTTTTTGTTTGCGGCGGTGGAGGGCCTCGATGCGATCCGCATTGTATGCGGCGTCACTCGCCCTTCAGGCGCTGGCCCTCATGGACCCGGACCTGATCGGCGCCGCGGCGGCCGGCCGAGGACAGTCGCAGCGTGCTGAGCACAGCGCCCACGACGGCAAAGCCGACGCCGACCATCAGCGAGATCCGGGTGCCGTCAGCCGGATAGCGTGCCAGCAAGAGTGCCACCAGCGCGGCGCCGATGGTCTGTCCGAGCAGGCGCGCGGTCCCTAGCATGCCGCTGGCGCCGCCCGAGCGCTCGCGCGGGGCGGCGGCGATCATGGTGCGGTTGTTTGGGGTCTGAAACAGGCCGAAGCCGGCGCCGGCGAGCGCCATGCGCCAGATCACGTCGATCGGCGCGGCGTTGGCCGGCATCAAGGCCAGCGTGCCCAATCCGGTCGCGAACAGCAGCAGGCCGATGCCGCCGAGCAGGCCGGCCGGATAACGTTCCACCAGCCAGCCCGCGAGCGGGGCGGCGAACGCGACCGCGATCGGCCAGGGCGTGATCAACAGGCCGATCTGAACCGCCGAATATCCGAAATGGTTCTCGAGATAGAACGGCATCGCGACAAAGGCCAGCATCTGACCGCAGAACGAGGCGATCGAGGTGCCGATCGAGAGCGCGAAGATCGGAATTCGTAGCAGGTCGACGGGCAGCAGCGGCGAGGGCAGATGCTGCTGCCGCCGGTACAGCAAATGCGAGGCGACCGCGGCGACGGCGAACTCCAATGCGCAGAGATACAGCGCCCCGCCGTGGCCGGCGCTGTCGATCGCGCTGATGCCGAACCCGAACGCGATGGCGCTCATCGCGGCGCTCTGCCAGTCGAAGGCGTGAACCGCCGGCCTGGTGTGGGGCAGGAAGCGCCAGCCCAGCGCCAGCGTGACGATGCCGAGCGGGACATTGATGGCGAACAGGTACGGCCAGGTCCCGACCGCCAGGATGAACGAGGCGATGGTCGGGCCGACCGCGGCCGAGATCGCGACCACCAGCGCGTTGACGCCGATGCCGCGGCCAAGCTGCGAATGCGGGTAGATGAAGCGGACCAGCGCGGTGTTGACGCTGAGGATTCCGGCAGCGCCAAACCCCTGCAGGATGCGGGCGACCGTCAGCAGCGGCAGCGTATGCGACAGCGCGCAGAACAGCGAGGCCAGCGTGAACAGCAACAGCCCCGCCAGATAGACGCGGCGATAGCCGATGATTTCGCCGAGCGAGGCCAGCGGCAGCAGCGAGATCGTGATCGCCAATTGATAGCCGTTGACGATCCAGATCGAGAACGCGGGGCTGGCGTTCAGATCCCGGGCAATGGTCGGCAGCGCAACATTGGCGATCGAGCCGTCGACGACGGCCATCACGAGGCCGAGCGCGATCGTGAGAATGGCCCAATTGCGCTGCGGCTGCGGCAGCCCGTCGGGATGCTCGATGATCGCGGACGACATGTCGTGGAGTGGCTCTCGGGTTCCGGCGTTGCGGGGATTACCGCATGCTGGATTAGCCCGACCTTTGCAACCCCGAATGCCGGATGCCGGCCGCGACGGAAACGAGGGCTACCAGCCGAGCTGGCTCAGCCCTGGCCGAGCAAATCGTTGATGCGCCGCTGCAGCTGCCGCTTCTTGATCTCGCTGCGGCGGACCCGCTCGTCGAGATCGCTGACCGGTGTGTCCGAGGTCATGATCCGGAAGGCGAGGCCGACCTTGTTCGCCTGGCGCCAGATCAGGCGGGCCAGGAACGAGCGGCCCTTGCGTGCGACGCTGAGATTGATCTCTTCGGGAAGATGCACAGCATCGCCAAATTCAACGCAGGCACCGCCTTCGCTGATATTGCGAACGACGCAATCCATCGTCGAGCCGCGTTCATTGATCTCCGCTACCGCACCGTAAAACACCTTGTCGCGTACGCTCTGGCGCCGGTCCTGCATGGGAAATCCTCCAAATGAACGGCACGACTGTACCGGTCCGCCTCAGCGAAAAGAAGGGCGCCGGGGGAACCCGTTGCAGTTAGTGTAAATATTTGCATCCGTGAGGGCGTGGATTCCCGGCTATTTTGCGCCGCAAGAGGCCCTCGGTTTCGCGCGAAAACGCTTTAGTTCGGCAGCCGGCTTTGCCGCCAGTCGCGCGGCGACAGGCCGTAATGGTCGCGGAACACGCGGCCGAAATGCGAGAGATCGTTAAAGCCCCAGGCGAATGCGATCTCGCCGATGTGGCGATGCGCGTGCGCCGGCGAGGCGAGGTCGCGCTTGCAGCGCTCCAGCCGCTGCGCCAGCACGAAGCGCTGGAACGAGGTGTCCTCGTCGGCCAGCAGGCTGTTGACGTAGCGCGGCGAGATGCCGAGCGCGGCGGCGGTTTCGGCGAGACCGAGCTCGGGGTTCGGCAGATGCGCGAGCACATGCGCCTTCAGGCGGTAGAGCAGCGCGGAGCGGTGGGTCGAGGCGGGCAGCGCGGCGCCGCCGAGCCGCTCGCTCATCGCCATCGCGAGCAGGTCGGCAGCCTGGTCGGCGAGGCGGATCGCGTTGTCAGGATCGAGCTTGTCGGCGATCTCCGAGAGCCCCGCGATGAACTGCCAGGCGAGCCGCTGCACGGGACGATCCGATGTGAACGTGGTCGCAGTTAGGCCCTGGGTGCCGGCGAAGCGCCGGTGCAGCATGGCGCGCGGCACCTGGAAGATGGTCTGCGTGAAGTCGGCGTTGAAGCGCAATTCATAGGGCCGGGTGGTGTCGTAGAATGCGAATTCGCCCGGCTGGATCACGGTCTCGCGGCCGTCCTGCAGCACGGCGCCCGCGCCGCTCCGGCCGAGCGCGAACAGCACAAAATCCTCGCTGGCGCGTGCGATCCGCGACGGCGTGCGCAGCACGCGCTGTTGGCTCGACGAGACAACGGAGCATTTCACCGCGCCCAGCTGCGCGCTGGTGATGGCGCCGTGGAAGGCGGTGCCGAGATCGGACTTGCAGTCGAGCTGCACGAAGACGTCGCAGACGATGTCCTGCCAGAGCGCAAGGCGCCGATGGGTGGGCGCGTCTTCCGTGGTGAACAGGGCCGGCATGATTTCCTCCCTTCACGAGTGCAAACGCTGGCCACGCAAACAAAGCAAGCTTCGTACCGGGGGCGGAATCTCCTCCGCAGTCGAATTTTCCTTCCGTCCTGGTCGAACGGCGTGCCCGGTCCCGGGGCAGCATGATGTCAGAGGCCGCCATGGCCGATCAAGTACGAACCGGCCGGAAGCGTCGGCCGCGAGGAGGACATCATGGGCATCGAACATCCGAAATACCGCGTTGCGGTGGTGCAGGCCGCACCTGCCTGGCTCGACCTCGACGCCTCCATCGCCAAGTCCATCGCGCTGATCGAGGAGGCCGCCGCCAAAGGGGCGAAGCTGATCGCGTTCCCCGAGGCCTTCATCCCCGGCTATCCCTGGTACATCTGGCTGGACTCGCCGGCCTGGGCGATCGGGCGCGGCTTCGTGCAGCGCTATTTCGACAACTCGCTGAGCTACGACAGCCCGCAGGCCGAGCAACTGCGGCTTGCGGTGAAGAAGGCCGGCATGACCGCGGTGCTCGGCCTGTCCGAGCGCGACGGCGGCAGCCTCTACCTTGCGCAATGGCTGATCGGGCCCGACGGCGAGACCATCGCGAAGCGGCGCAAGCTGCGGCCGACCCATGCCGAGCGCACCGTCTATGGCGAGGGCGACGGCAGCGACCTTGCGGTGCATGACCGCCCCGGCATCGGCCGGCTCGGCGCGCTGTGCTGCTGGGAGCACCTGCAGCCGCTGTCGAAATACGCCATGTACGCCCAGAACGAGCAGGTCCATGTCGCGGCCTGGCCGAGCTTCTCGCTGTACGATCCGTTCGCGCCGGCGCTCGGCTGGGAGGTCAACAACGCGGCCTCGCGGGTCTATGCGGTCGAGGGCTCGTGCTTCGTGCTGGCGCCCTGCGCCACGGTCTCGCAGGCGATGGTCGACGAGATGTGCGACCGCGACGACAAGCACGCGCTGCTGCATGTCGGCGGCGGACACGCCGCGATCTACGGGCCGGACGGCAGCTCGATCGCCGAGAAGCTGCCGCCCGAGCAGGAGGGGCTGTTGCTCGCCGATATCGATCTCGGCGCGATCGGGATCGCCAAGAACGCCGCCGATCCGGCCGGGCACTATTCGCGCCCCGATGTCACGCGTCTGCTGCTGAACAAGAAGCCCTCGAAGCGCGTCGAGCATTTCGCGCTGCCGCTCGACAGCCTTGAGGAGATCGACGCGGCCGCGAGCTGAACGCACGACATCCAACCGGAGGCGACTGTCATGGAATCCGCGATTCCCTTCCATCTGCAGACGGCGCGGTCGCGTCATCGTCGCGTACCGGACGATTACGCGCCGCCTTATCCGTCCTTCGTTGCACGCCACAAGCCCGCGGTCGCACGCGTGATCATGGCCTATTTCGGTGTGCAATATCGCGGCGAGCCGACCGCCGCCGTGACCGCGGCGCTGGCGCAGATCGCAACGCGCTTTGCCAGGGAAAACGGTCCGACGCATTGGGATCGTGCGCAATATGTCGACCAGGCCGGCTTCACCAACGTCGTCTCGGTTGCCTATTGGGACGATGCCGGGCGTTTCGACGCCTGGTTCGACGGCGCGCGCGAGGCCTGGACCGGCAGCGGCGCCACTGAGGGCGTCGGCCGCTTCATCGAGGTGCTGCGGCCGCATGTGGCGCGCTACGAGACGCTGTTCTCGTCGCTCGGCCGTCCGGAGGGTGTCGCGGTGCTCGCCGACGGCATGAGCGGCGAGGTGCAGGAGCACGCCTATTGGGGCGGCATGCGCGACCGTATCCCGCTGTCGCAGACCGACGCGATGACGCCAGGCGGCGAGCCGCGCGTGATCCGCGACGGCGACCGCATCCGCGTGATCGCGCTTGACAATCTCTGCCTGATCCGCTCTGGACAGGACTGGAGCGACACCGAAGCATCGGAACGCAAGATGTATCTCGACGATGTTGAGCCGGTGCTGCGCGAGGGCATGGATTTCCTGCGCGACGATGGCGTGCCGATCGGCTGCTACGCCAACCGCTACATGCGCGTTGTCGATGCCGAGGGCAGGCCGACCGAAAAGTCCTACGGCCAGAGCTGGTGGAAGAGCCTCGCGGCGCTGGAGCGCTGGGCGGAATCGCACCCGACTCATGTCCGGATTTTTGGCGCGGCGATGAAGTATCTCTCGACCTTGGGCCCGAACGCCAAGCTCAGGCTGTATCACGAGGTCACCGTGGCAGCCGCCGACGAGCAGTTCTTCGAATATCTCGGCTGCCACGAACGGACCGGCATGCTCACCGCCGTACAGGTCTCCGCGGATCAGCCGAGTTGAGTTAGCCCTAAGAGACGGCCGTGAGAGGTAGCTTCGTCATGACCGGGCTTGTCCGCGTCCATGATTGACAAGAAGCGAGAGTGAGCATTACGCCTCCGCTTGTCGTCCCCCGGCTTGACCGGGGGACCCAGTACGCCGCGGCTTCTCCGTGATGACTGGTGTCTCTGGAATACTGGATCGCCCGGTCAAGTGTTTAGCCCGGACAGATCACTGACGGGTGTTCGGAGACATAGCTGACACATCAACCTTGGCTGGATTGGTCCGAT
>NZ_JAQOSR010000164.1:0-19649 GCF_046718885.1 Bradyrhizobium sp. UFLA01-814
GAGGAGCGCCGCTTGCGGCGCGTCTCGAACCACGAGGCCGAGTTACCTCCGCAGCCGCCGAAGGGTCATATGCGATTCCCCTGTGCTTGCGGGGGAGGGTTGGGGTGGGGGCTCTCTCCGCGAGTCACGCTGCGGAGAAAGCCCCCACCCGCATCGCATCTTTGATGCGATGCGACCTCCCCCGCAAGCGGGAGAGGTGGAGTCAGTGCGTCGTGAGATTGATCGAACTGACTTCATCATGCTCAGCCCATGCTGCCCGGCATGAAGCAGCGTGGCCTCGGGTGTCCGTCGAGGTAATACGGCCAGACCATGGTGCGGCCGGCGCGGTTCGGTCCGGCGACGACGGCGTCATCGGGAACGTCGACCCACTCACCCTCGAGGCGCACACGATAGTGGCCGTCCCTGGTGTCCCAATCGGCGTCATCGACACGCTTCGCGTCGCTGCCGTCGCAGCAGGGTCCCTTGACGCTGCGCAGGCTCTCATACCAGCCGTTCAACTCGGGTTGCTGGTGATCATGGGCCTGCGCCGGCCCGATCGCCGGCTTCGCCAGCAGGGCGGTGACTGCAACGAGCGTCGCACGCCAAAACCGTTTGCTCATCTGATCCTCAAATCCGGAAAGCCCATGACAGCCAACCCGGACATGGTCATCGAGATCAGGACATCAATCAGATGATGATCGTCATCCAATCACATTCGTGAGAGGCGCGCGGGGCGCTGCCGGAAGGCCGGGTGCTGGCCAGCTCAGGCGAGCAGGCTCATCACCTGGTCGATCACGGCCTTCACCTGTTTCGAATCCGGCCTCTGATGCGCAAGCGCCAGCAATCCGGCATGCACCACCATGATGGTGTGGGCGGTCACGTCAGGGTCGAAGCCCTTGCTGAACTGGGCGCGATCGGTGCGCAGCCGCGTGCGCAGCAGCTCTTCAAGCCGCCGGTTGTAGCGCTCGATGCTCTTGCGGAGCTCGACCTGGTCGAGCGAGCCATCGGTCGCGGAGTTGATCGACAGGCAGCCGCGCTGTCCCTTCTCGCCCGAGCAATAGGGAATGAAGCCGGTGAGCCACTGCTTGATGACGTCCCGCGCGGGCCCCGGCTGCGCCAGCACGCGCTCGGCCCAGCCGAGGATGCCGTCGTGATAGCGGTCCAGCACCTTCAGGAACAACGCGTTCTTGTCGCCGAACGCCGCGTAGAGGCTGGGTTTCGCGACGCCGCTCGCCGTCGTGATGTCGTCGAGCGAAGTCGCCTGAAAGCCCTTCTGCCAGAACATCTGGCGGGCGATTTCCAGGACATCGTCCGGATCGAAGCTGCGCGGCCTTGCCATATCCGTCTTTTATGTACTCCCGCGTCGGATGTGAAGCCTTCACCTTGCTGTGAAGGCCGGTCCGGCTATTGACGCAATCTCTGTTCTGTACTTAGAAGTACATAACGAAATCGGGAGATCTCGCCATGAAAGCGGTTCAGGTCGTTGCGTTTGGACGTGCTGCGGAGGTGGTCAAGCTCAACGAGGTGCCGGACGTGGGCAGCCCCGGCCCCGACGAGATCGTGGTCGCGGTGGAGGCCGCGCCGATCAACAATTCGGATTTCATGATCATCGCCGGGCGCTACGGCTATCTGCCGTCGCCGCCGGCCACGCTCGGGATCGAGGGCGTCGGGCGGGTTGTTGCCGCCGGATCGCAGGTGAGGAATTTGAAGGAGGGCGACCGCACGCTGATTCCCTTCACAGTCCCGACCTGGACCGAACGCGTCAAGTTCACCGCGTCGTGGCAGCGTCCGCTGCCCGACAATGCCGATGTCCAGCAACTGTCCATGATCGGGGTCAATCCGGCCACCGCCTATCTCTTGCTGACCGATTTCGTGAAAGTCCCGCCCGGCGGCTGGGTGATCCAGAACGGCGCCAATTCGGCGACGGCGCGCGCGGTGATCGCCATCGCCAAGTCGCTCGGGCTCAAGACCGTCAACATTGTCCGCCGCGAGGAGGTCATGGAGGAGGTCAAGGCGATCGGCGGCGATATCGTGCTGCTCGACGGGCCGGATCTCGCCAAGCGCGTCGCCAGGGAAACGGGTCGGGCGCCGATCCAGCTGGCGCTCGACATGGTTGGCGGCTCATCCGCCTTGAACCTGATGAACTGCCTCGCGCCAAAAGGAGTGCTCGTCATCTACAGCGCGATGAGCGGACAGCCGTTCTCCGGCTCGCCGTTGAGCGTGATCTTCAACGAGGTGTCGGTGCGCGGCTTCTGGCTCGGCCATTGGGGCAAGACCGCGACCGATCAGGCATTGGCCGGAATGTACGACCATCTGGTGCCGATGGTCGCATCGGGCGCGATCAGCGCGCCGGTGGTCGGGGCCTATCGCCTGGAGGATTTTTCGCAGGCGATCGCGCAGGCGTCGGCATTCAAGGGCAAGGTGATCTTTACGCCAAGCTAGAGCACGATGAGATTAGGTTGAGCTGTAAACCGCGTCGAAGGTTCACCTCTCCCCGAGGGGAGAGGTGGACCGAAATCGCGGCAAGCCGGGGCAGCTAGACGATGGTCGAGAGCGTGAACGCGTGCCACGCACCCCAGTCAATGCCATCGTACGCGCGCACATACATCGTTTCACTGCCGGTGGCGGCGCCGCCACGCATCCAGACATCATCGAGGTCGGCGGCGCTGACGTCGATCACGGTGCTGGCCGCCCAATGGGAATTCGCAGAGGTCCAGAAATAGCCGCTGTTGGCGCCGCTGCCACCATCCCAGAACTGATATTCGGACGCGGGATTTCCGTCGACGTCGGAATAGGACAACAAATTGCTGACCTGGCTCCACTCATTGATGTGCAAGGTCTGATCGTTGATCGAAGCGACCGGCGCGTGGTTTGGCAGCGACGTCAGGGTAAAGCTGTCCCAATTGCTCCAGGCGGTGCCGTCGAACGCCCTGACCCACATGGTCTCGGAGCCGCCGGCGGTGCCGCCTTGCACCCAGATGCTGGACAGATCGGACGCCGGAACGTCGATCACCGTGTTGGCTGCCCAGTGTGAATTGGCCGGCGTCCAGAAATAGGCGCTGTTGGCGGCCGAGCCGCTGTCCCAGAACTGGTATTTGGTGATTGCGTCGCCGTCGGCGTCGGATGCCGTCGTCCAGTTGACGAGCTGCGCCCACTGCGCGGCGTTCAAGGTATGATCGTTGATCGTCGCGGTCGGAGCCGTATTCGTCGACGTCAGGGTAAAGCTGTCCCAGTTGCTCCAGGCGGCACCGTCGAATGCCCTTACCCACATCGTCTCGGAACCGGTTGTCGAGCCGCCTTGAATCCACAGATTGGCCAGATCGGATGCCGAAACGTCGATCGTCGTGTTGGCAGCCCAGTGGGAATTGTCGGGCGTCCAGAAATAGGCGCTGGTCGTCCCCGCGCCGCCGTCCCAGAACTGGTATTTGGTGATCGTGTCACCTTCGGCATCGGTGGCTGTGAGCCAGCCCTGGGGTTTGATCCATTGATTGACGTGCAGCGACTGGTCGTTGACGGTCGCGACCGGCGCCGTGTTCGGCGTCGACGTCAACGTGAAGCTGTCCCAGTTGCCCCAGCCCGTTCCGTCGAATGCTCTGACCCACATCGTCTCGGAACCGGTCGTCGAGCCGCCTCGCACCCAGACGTCGGCCAAGTCGGCCGCCGAGACTTCGATCGTCGTGTTGGCGTCCCAGTGGGAATTGGTTGGAGTCCAGAAGTAGCCGCTGGTGGCAGACGTGCCGCTGTCCCAGAACTGGTACTTCGTGATCGCATCATGATCGGCATCCGTCGCCGTCAGCCAGCTGCTGATGGTGACCCACTGATCGATGTGCGTGGAATGATCGCCGATCGTCGCGACGGGGGTCGAGTTCGTTGACGTCAACGTGAAGCTGTCCCAGTTGCCCCAGTCCGATCCGTCGAACGCTCTGACCCACAGCGTCTCGGAGCCGGTCGTCGAACCGCCGCGGATCCAGACATCGGCCAGCTCGGCCGCCGATACCTCGATCGTCGTGTTGGCGTCCCAGTGGGAATTGGTTGGAGTCCAGAAGTAGCCGCTGGTTGCGGACGTGCCGCTGTCCCAGAATTGGTATTTGGTGGCGGCATCCCCGTTGGCGTCGGTGTAATTCAGCCAATCCGTGGCTTGCACCCATGTGTTGATATGCAGCGATTGGTCGCTGATCGTGGCAACCGGCGTACTGTTCGGAATCGTCGTGAAGGTGAACGACGTCCAGGTACTCCAGGCAGTCCCGTCGAAGGCACGTGCCCACAGCGTTTCCGAGCCGCTGACCGAACCGGAACGCAACCACACCTCGGAGAGGTCAGACGCCGCGACGTCGATGACGGTGTTGGCGTCCCAGTGGGAATTGGTTGGAGTCCAGAAGTAGCCGCTGGTCGCGGACGTACCGCTGTCGAAGAACTGATAGCTGACCGCGGAATTGCCATCGGCGTCGGAATAAGTGAGCCATGGCTGTATTTTTTGCCAGTGATTGGACAACAGGCTGTGGTTGCCAATCGTGACGACCGGTGCGGTATTGGCCATGGTTTGCGTCCTCGTGGGGTGCGCCGGTCGAGACCGGCTAATTTCCAAGGTGCAAGGCAATCAATTTTGGACCGTGAGGCGGGCTATTCCTGGTCCAGTGTCGTTCGGCTGGGATCAGCGCATTCCAAAGAAATCGTTAATATCAAATTCAGGATCGCAGAATTTCAATGCAGCATCTATGATGGGTGTCACACCCATCAGTTAGGTCGCGTGCGGCAAAGTGTCCTAGGCCTCGATTCCAACGGCCTCGCGTGACTCGTGCCGCCTTTACCATTGCATCTTGAGACGTCGGGGCGAGATCGTCGCAGCCGCAAGGCCAGTAGTTTTCGAATTTTTATCCGAACGACTTGTGACCGGTGAAGAACAGCAGTTGAATACCCGCCGCGGCCAGGATGAAGGCCAAAACATATCTGGTAGCGGTTTGCGATAGCCACCGTAGACCTATCGTCGTCCCGATCATGGCGCCAGCCAGCGCTGCTAATGCGTAAAGCCATGTGCCACTGGTAGGCATTTGGCCCGCATAAATAGCCCCGATCAACCCGACCGCCGAATTCGCGAGAATGAACGGCGCTGACAGCGCCGCAGTCTGCTTGGGTGACGCCCATCGTAGTGCGACCAAGACGGGCGCGAGAAAGACCCCTCCGCCGACGCCGGTTAGCCCGGAGACAAGACCGACACCCGCGCCTACTGCCCCGACGCCCCATACCGGCGTCAATCGATCCGGCTCGCCGGCCTTGGGACGACGGAAGGCAAGGATAGCCGCAGCAGCGAGAAGAACCACTCCGGTCGCGACGTTATACAGACGTTCGTCAAGAACGATGAACCCGCCGACAAGAGCGGTCGGGAGCGACGCAATGAGAAGCAGCCTTAGCTTGGCCCAATCAACCAGGCCCCCGCGATGAAAGCGCCAGGTCGAATAGGTAGCTGCGATGATATTGAGTAGCAGCGCCGTCGGACGCATCTCGTTCGAAGGAAACGAGGCGAATGCCATGAGAGCAAGAAATGCTGTCCCGCCAGCTTGACCAACCGTAGCATAGAGCAGCGAGACGCCGGCGAACATCAACGTCAGCATTGAGGTTCTTTCCCAAGCGTGGCGAGGCTAACAGAACGTCGGCACGACCCAAAGGCAAAAGAGTTTCGTCGATACGATAGGAGGCGCGATCGTGACTACGAAATGGTCGCGGTCCGCGCGACAAGCCAGCTGCAATGCCTCGAAATCGATGACTACTTGATCGTCGCGCGCACGGTGATGACCGAGGTGCCGGATGCTTTCGGCCCTTGGCCCGTTGCCTTGATGGCAAACGTATCGTTGCCCTTGTACTTGGCCTTCGCCTTGTATTCGAAGGTCGATGCGTTGATCTTCTTCAGCTTGCCGTAGGCCGGCTTTTGCGAGATCGACGAGTCCGTCACCGTGCCGCGGATTCCGATCGGGATCTGGCAGCTTTGGCCTGATGCGACGTCGATATCGCCGGTCGAATTCTCGCCCCAATCCGCCAATGTCACCGACATCGAGCATTCCGGCACGGGCTGCGCCGAAGACGCTGGCACGACACTTGATGCCGCAAAGATGAACGCCGAAGCGGCTGCCGTCGACAACCGTGTCGTGACGATACTCGTTTTCATGCAAGGCCCACTGCTGAAGGTTCTCGGCGCAGGAATCCTGCAACGTGGGAGCAGGGGTGGCAAGGGCTTCGCCTCGCCCGCGCGACATGTGTTGAAATGCCTGGGCGCTTGTTGCGTCGCTGAAGCGCCCCCATAGTCATCGCAGCCTTGATCCGATCGGGGCAAAGGCGCGCGGGACAGGGAAGGGTTCCAATGGCTGAAAGCAACGACGGTCAGGCAAACGCTCAACCAGCCGGGTTTGCCGGCGTCACCCGCAAGACCCTCGAGCGTCTCGCTTTGCCCGGCGATGATCGCGAGCTTGTCGTCGCCGAGGTGACCTATCCGCCCGGCGGGGTCGCTCCGCTGCACCGGCACCCCGTTGGCGGCGTGGTCTTCATCGTCGAAGGCGTTGCCGAGTCCGCCTATGGCGACGAGGCGCCGCGCCAGTATCGGGCAGGCGAGACCTTGCAGGATCGACCCGACGTGCCGCACACGCTGTTTCGCAATTGCGATCCGGAACGGCCGCTGCGCTTCCTGACGATCTACGCGCTCGAGCCCGGGCGCGCCTACACGATGGAGCCGTGAGGTTGCGAAAAGGCCAGAGGCAAAATACTACCGCTGGCTCGCTTGAGGTTTCGGGTTTGCGCCAGCCAGCGGAGGTGGAACGGCGAGCAGGAGGCAAACCGATTCCACCAGGAGTTCATGTGCACGGTCGACAATGTCGTCCAACGAACTCGTCTTCGCGAACATGGCCTGGGCTTCAGCCAACAACCGGTCACGCGTTGGTATGCTGGGCAGATGCAAGTCGGCACGATGCTGCAACAGAGCAAGCGCTTCCCGCACCGACAGTCCGGTTTCGTGGACCGACGATTTGATAGCCAGCGCGATGTATTCGGGATTGAAGCGACTAGCGAGCTGCTCAGCCGTTCGCTTGATCACACGCGATCCCAAGCGCTGCTCGTTGCGGAGGACCTGCATGGGCGGCGCCTTCAGATCCCAGACAATACCGAGCCAGGACAAGGCCACCAAGACATAATAGGTCACGTCAATCTCCCACCACCGGAAGCCTTGCCGCGCACTGCTTTGGTAGGCGTGATGATTGTTGTGCCAACCCTCACCCATCGTAAACAGAGCCAGCAGCCAATTGTTGCGGGAGTCATCGCCCGTAACATACCGCTTGCGCCCGTGAACATGCGCGAGGGAGTTGATGCAAAACGTGGCGTGATACAGCAGCACGGTGCTCCAGAAGAAACCGACCACGAGCCCGGGCCATCCGGCGATGAGGAAGCACAGACCTGCGACCACGATCGCCGGCAAGACCTCCAATCTGTGCAGCCACATCAACTCCGGATACGAGGCGAAATCCGCAACTTTCGTCAGATCCGTTGCATCGTGCTGTCGATAAAAGATCCAGCCGAGATGACTGTGCACGAAGCCTTTATGCCCCGGCGAATGCACATCCTGCTCGGTATCCGAATGAAGATGGTGATGTCGATGTTTCGCGGCCCACCAAAGGACGCTTTTCTGAGCGCTGCTTTGGGCAAGGAATGCAAGGATGAATTGAAACGTCCGGCTTGTTGAGTAAGCCCGGTGCGAGAAGTACCGATGATAGCCGGCGGTGACCGCAAACATGCGCAGCCAGTATAGGGCGACGCAAATTGCAGTCGCCTGCCATGAGACGCCCGTCCAGACCGCCGCCAGACATCCTGCGTGCACCAGCAGGAACGGGAGGACCTGCGGGTACATGATGTCGTCGTGCTGCGGAGCTGGATCGATATTGGGGGACACGCTAGCGACCTCGGCTGCTTCAATGCGCAGGCCGTTTCGCAGGCGGACGGTTCAAGTCCTGATCCTGGCGGGCATCGCGCGCGGTGTTGACAAAGAGAACCCCGCGGCCGGGTGACCAGTCGCGGGGTCGCGTAACCAGAGGCTTTGCCAGTTCATCCGTGGTCAAAAAAGCATGGCCGATTGTCGCAGCTTACACCGCGCGCAGATTGTCCGCAGCAGATTTGCCGGTCCGGCGGTCTGCAACGATCTCAAAAGAGACCTTCTGTCCCTCGTTGAGGGTGCTCATGCCGGCGCGTTCGACTGCGCTGATATGAACGAAAACGTCCTGGCCTCCCTGGTCCGGCTGAATGAAGCCGAAACCCTTCTGGCTGTTGAACCACTTCACAGTTCCCATGCTCATGGAAAATCGTCCTATAGATGCGTGTTTGGAGCCGCACTCACGAGCGCAGCAGGCGAATTCGAAGTTTAGGGGGTGAGGGTCGTCAGTCAGGCACGCTATCAGCGGCGAGGCCAAGTCGTTCGGCCGAAACTCCATCCGAGGTATATGGCTACGGTTCGGTCATTCCGCAAGCGGTTTTCTCCCTTTCTGACCTCGGCCGCTGCGTCCCCCTGGGGCAACGGCTGCAATTCACGGTGCTCTGCGGCACCTTTGCTTGACCGCATTGGCGGGGACGTCGTGCGGGGCCACACGTCCTAATCCTTCTTCGCCGTCAGCCCGTCGACCATCGCGCGCGTCAACGTTGCGATCTCGCTGCGCAATGCGCCGATCGGCACCGCGATCAGCTTGTGCTCCAGCCCGAGCGCGACCATGCCATGCACGGCGGAGAACAGGCTGCGCGCGGTGACGCCGAGTTGCGCCGGCGAACGCTGCGGAAACAATGCGGCGAGCGGCTTGTAGATGTGGCGGAACAATTCCATCTGCTCGGTGATCGCCCATTCCGGCACCGGCTTGCCGGGCTGCATGCGATGCTCGAACAGCGCGCGCCACAGTTCGAGATTGTCGGCGGCGAAGTCGCAATAGGCGACCGCGATCCGCACCAGCATCTCGCGCGGCGCCGCAGCCCCGCCGATCTCGGCCAGCGACAGCGACGCATCGAGCCGCGCCAGCGTGCGCGAGCCGACGCGCAGGATCAGCTCGTCGACATCCTCGACCAGATTGTAGACGCCGCCATTGGCGACCCCGATTTCCTGGGCCAGTTCGCGGGTTTTCAGGCCACCGAGACCCTTTGCCGCAATCGCCCGTTCTGCCGCCTCGATCAGCGCTTCCCGCAGTTTTGCTCGTCGTTCCAATGCCTTGGACATCTTTGATCCTTCGTTAACAATCACCTTGAGCGTCGCTCAAATAATTCTTGAGCGTCGCTCATTATGTGGTACAAGAGATTCATGAGCGATGCTCATAACAGGGAGCGACCAAATGTTCAAAACTGTTTTCACTCTTTTCCGCGGCAGCGTGGCAGCAGCGGAGGAGGAACTGCAAGACCGGACCGCGCTGGTCATCCTCGACCAGCAGATGCGCGATGCCGCCGCCGCCGTCGACCGCTCGAAGCGGACCCTGGCGCTGGCCATCGCTGGCGACCAGCAGGAGGGCCGGCGGCTCGATGCCACCAACGCCCGGATCGCCGATCTCGAGGTGCGCGCGTCGGCGGCACTCGAGGGCGGCCGGGAAGATCTCGCCCGCGAAGCCGCGCAGGCGATCGCCAATCTCGAAGCCGAGCGCGATGCCGCGATGACCGCACGCGCGCTGTTCGCCTCCGAGATCACCCGGCTGAAGCGCCATGTCGGCAACGCCGAGGCGCGGATCGCCGAGCTCGACCGCGGCCGGCGCCTCGCCCGTGCATCGGAAGCGGTGCGTTCGCTGCGCCGGAGCGGCATCGAGGCCGCGCGCCCCTACGAGTCGACGCTGCCGGAAGCGGAGGCGACGCTGAAGCGGCTGCGCGAGCGGCAGATGGAGATCCAGGCCGCCGACGAGGCGTTGATCGAGATCGACGCCGCCGCGGGACCATCAGCCACCGCCGAGAAGCTCGCCGAGCAGGGTTTTGGCCCGCGCATGAAATCGACCGCCGACGACGTGCTGGCGCGGCTGAAAGCCAAGCGCCCGTCCCAACCCTGAAACCTCAAGCCTGAAACTGATCCTTCGTCAATTTTCGCAACATCAAGGAGATTACCATGAACCAGACCATTCAACCCCACAGCGGCAGCTGGGTTACCTTCACCTACGCGTCCTTCGCAGCCTCCGCCTTCCTCGTCGCCATCGGCGTGTTCTTCCTGCCGATCGACCTCTGGATGAAGGGCTATCTGACGATGGGCATCGTGATGCTGATCCAGACCTGCGTCACGCTGACCAAGACGGTGCGCGACAATTACGAGAGCAGCAAGTTCGTGAACCGCATCGAGGACGCCAAGGCCGAGCGCCTGCTGATGGAAGTCTCCAAGGCAGGGTGAGAAGGCGGCCGACAGGAAGCGGCGGGTGTTTCGCACTCGCCGCTTTTGCCCAAAACGCTTTGCGCCGATCGGGCGCTAGACTCGGCGGTCCCGTCATCCTGAGGAGCGCGTAGCGCGTCTCGAAGGATGCACGGCCCGGCTGGTGGCCGTCGACCCTTCGAGACGCGCGTTCCGCGCTCCTCCAGCGACAACGGCAAAGCCGTTGCGCGGGGGTGACGGTGAAGGAGCTGGCGCTCTGCAGCCACGAGCTTCACTTCTCGCAATGACGGTGGATGGGGCGCCAGCTCTTACGGCCAACTTGTTCCGTTTCCGGAAGGCCTTGTTTACCCTGCGGCAAACAGCGTCAGGTTGCGCTCATGGCTCCTTAACAGGGGTGAGTGCAGAGATCGCGCCCGAGGGACAGAGAAATGGCGTCCACGGACAATCCCACGCCGGCTTCGCGCGGCAGCAAGAACCTTGCCAAGAGTCTCGGCAAGGCACGCGCCGCCTTTGACGGCTTGCGCAGCCATGGCGGCTTCTGGCTGAAGGCGCTGTCGCAGCCGACCATCGATCTCAGCTTGCGCACCCAGGCCGGCCAGCGCACCCGCATCGTCGAATCCCCTGGCCTGTCGCTGCCGAGGGACGAGCTCGACGCGCTGGTCGAGCAGCTGCGCATCGTCGCCGCCAAGACGCTGCCCGAGGAGAGCCTGACCTACGGCATCTTCTCCGGCGAACCCGAGCGGCTGTCGCGCGCCATCGTCACGCTGATCTCGGAGGAAGACACCGGGCGGCCGATCGCCTTCAATGCGCTGTCGGTGATGGACGTGCCGCTCGACGGCGAGCCGGCCGAGGTCACCCATCTCGGCCTCGTCATGGTCGATCCCGATGTGCGCGGGCAGGGGCTCTCCTGGGTGCTCTACGGCCTGACCGCGCTGGTGCTGTTCGCCCGCGACGGGCTGCGGCCGAAATGGATCTCCAACGTCACCCAGGTGCCGGCGGTGGTCGGCATGGTCAGCGATACCTTCTCGGACGTCTACCCGTCGCCGCTGCCGGGCGCGCGGCAGAGCTTTGCGCATCTCCAATTGGCGCGCGGCATCATGGCAAGGCATCGCGCGGTGTTCGGCGTCGGCGAGGAGGCCGGGTTCGACGAGCCGCGCTCGGTCATCACCAACGCCTATACCGGCGGCTCGGACGCGCTGAAGAAGACCTTCGAAATCGCACCGAAGCACCGCAATGCCGTCTACAACGAGTTTTGCGCGCGCGAGCTCGACTACGCGCGCGGCGACGACGTGCTGCAGATCGGCCGCGTCGATCTTGCCGGCGCGCGCCGCTATCTCATGAGCGAGGTGCCCTCGGGCTCGCTGCCGTCGCTGCTCGCGGCGTCCGCGATGCTGGCGCTGCAGCGGCTGGTGCTGCCGGTGGTCTACTGGATGGACGACAGCCGCGCCTTCGGCACGCTGCGTCCGCGCAAGCAGGATAGCGGGGCCGCGCGATGAATTTCGATTACTACTCCTTCACCGGCCGCAATATCGGCTTCATCGACGAGCACGAGCAGCAGCTGCTGCGTCAGGCGCGGGTGTTCGTCTGCGGCGTCGGCGGCATGGGCGGCGCGGCCTTCATGGCGCTGGCGCGGGCCGGCGTCGGCAAATTCGTGATCGCCGACATCGACCGCTTCGAGGTCTCCAACCTCAACCGCCAGGTGTTCGCCTTCGCCGACGAGGTCGGGCGCGAGAAGGCGGCGGTCGCCGCCGAAGCCGCGAGGCGCATCAATCCGACCATCGAGATCGAGGTGCTTGGCGAGAACTGGACCAGCGAGCTGGCCGCGATCGCCGCGCAGGGCCCGGTCATCGTCAACGGCATGGACGATATCGCGGCCGGCGTTCATCTGTACCGGACCGCGAAGCGCGCCGATGCAACCGTGATCGACGCCTATATGTCGCCGCTGCCGTCGGTGATCGTGGTGCGCCCGCACGATCCGCGGCCCGAGCAGCGCCTCGGCTTTCCCACGCTCGGCAAGGACTGGACCGATATCACCGAGGACGACCGCCGCGCCGCGATGCGCGCCGAGATCGAGCACGTGATGCTGCACTCCTCGTCGCGCAACTATGTCGACCTCGCCATCGCCGGCGAAGTCGCCGCCGGCCGCCGCAGCCGGATGTCGTTTGCGCCGATGGTGATCTCGACCGGCATGCTGATGGCCTATGAAGCGGTCGCGCTGATCCTCGGCCGCACCTCCGGCACCGATTGCCGCGGCTGGTTTCTCAACCCGCATCGGCCCGCGATCGAGAAGCCGCGCAATGCGCTGGTCGCCGCCCTGATGCGTCCGCTGGTGCGGCGGGCCATCGATGACCTGACGGGCGGCAAATGACCTCCGGGGTGATCGCCGATTCCATCGTCAATCTGTGCGGCGCCATCGGGCTTGCCGTGGCAATGATGACGTTCTACCGGCGCGATCCAAGGAGCCCGTTGACGCGCCGCCTGCTGCTCGCGCTCGGCGTGATCGCGATCCTGTTCCTCGACCGCGGTCTTGCCTGGTGGACCGGAAGCCGCCTGCTCGACCGCCTCTCGGTGATCCCGGCCTCGCTGGTCCCGCTCGGCGCCCTGATCGTCACCGAAGGCATTTTGCGGCGCCACGCGCCGCGAGCGGTCAAGATCGCGGCGCTCGCGGGCGGCATCCTGCTCGGGCTTGGCGGCCTGTTCGGGCTGCAACGGCTGGCGATGCCTTACGCGATCGCGCTGGCGCTGTTCCAGCTGCTGGGCTTCGCCACTTGCGCGTTGCTGCTGGCGACGCGGGATCGCGCCGCGCTGATGGCCTCGGAGAACCGCAGCATCGGCCGCATGGCGGTCGGCGCGCTGGTCGTGATCCCGTTCATCCTCACCGATTTCCGCACGCTGTTTCCTGATATCCCTGTGCGGCTCGGCGCGCTGGGCGCGCTGCTCACCGTGACCGTGATGCTGATCGCCGGCGGCGGCGCCGAGACCCGCCGGCACGGCCTTGCGATGATGGCGCTGCGGCTGATCTCGTCGGGCCTCTTGGGCCTCGCCGCCGCCTTCATGGCGCCCGACGTCGACGCCGCGCAGATGGTCCGGTTCGTCGCGGTGGCGATCGCCGGCGTGCTGACCATCGGGTTGATGACGGACGCGCTGCGGGCGCTGTTCGAATCGCAGGAGCCGGGCGTGCTCAATTCGGTCGCGGCATCGCCGGCGCAGACCCGCGAGCAGTTGATCGCCGAGCTGGCGCGGCATCCGATCTTCGAAAGCGCGCGGCGCTTCCGCGAGAACGAGCTCGCGCTCTACGATCCGCCGCTGCTGCACGACTTCCTGTCGACGCGGCGTGTGCTGCGGCGGTCCGACGCGCCGTGGGGACTGGTGCCGACCGATCCCGCGGCCGAGCGCATGGTGTCGCTGATCTCGGCCAACAACGCCTCCCACGTCATCGTGCTCGGACATGATCCGCTCGACCTGATCGTGCTCGCGGTGCCCGTCACCGCGGCCGATCCCGCCACTGAAACCGCGCTGGCGCTGGTACGCCGGCTCTTGGCGTTGACCCCGGAGGCCAAATGACATCGGAGATCCGCGAGGGCGACCGCAGGGCGGCATTCGACGCCGCGCTCAATGCCTATGGGTCCGACAGCCTCTACGTGCCGCCGCTGTGGAGCGATTTCGACCGGATGTTCGATCCGGCGAAGAACCCGTTCGTCACCGAAGGCCACGGCCGCTACGCGCTGTTTTCAGCGCATCGCGATGGGCGGCCGGTCGGCCGCATCGCCGCCTCGATCCACGACGCGTCCAACCGCAAGCACGGCACCCGCCACGGTGCATTCGGCTTCTTCGATTGCATCGACGACGTCGAGGTGGCCGATGCGCTGCTGAGCGCCGCCGAGCAATGGCTGTCGGCGCGCGGCATGAGCCGCGTCGCCGGCAATTTCAATCTGACGGCGATGCAGCAGATCGGCGTGATGACCGACGGGTTCGACCATGCGCCGTTCACCGACATGATGTGGTCGCCGCCGCACATTGCAAAGCATCTCGAACGCGCAGGCTACGCCGCGACCTTCCCGATGACGACGTTCGAGATCGCGCTCGACGGCGGCAAGCCGGAGCAATTGCTCGGCGACAAGCAGCGCGCGGTGCTCACTGACCCGGATTTCGTCTGGCAGCCGATCAAGCGTTCCGCCTTCAAGGTACGGCTGGAGGATGCGCGGCTGATCCTCAATGACGGCTTTGCCGACAATCCGATGTTCGTGCCGCCGACCGCCGCCGAATATCTGTTCCAGGCCGGCGACATGATGTGGATCATCGACAAGCGGATTTCGACCGTGGTCTATCACCGCGGCCGGCCCGCCGGCGCGATCATCGCGATCCCCGACCTCAATCCGCTGATCAAGGCGATCGGCGGCCGGGTCGGACTGACGGCGCCGTTCAAATTCGTGCAGCACCGCGTGATGGACAGGCGCGCGGTGCTGATCTATCAGTCGGTCTGCCGCGACCTGCACAATCGCGGCCTCAACGGCGCGATGCTCTACCGCACCGCGCTGGCGTTGCAGGAGGCCGGCTACCGCACGCTGGGCGGCACCTGGATCGCCGATATCAACGGTCCCTCGCTGCGCCAGGTCGAGAAGGTCGGCGCAACGCCGCTGCACCGGCTGCATCTGTTCACCAAGCGGCTGGCCGCGGCATGAGCGAGCTGACCCCGGATTTGCTGCGCGAGGTGGTCGCGGAGGCGCGGCTGGCGCCGAGCGTCCACAACATCCAGCCGACGCGCTGGCGCCTCATCGACGACGGGCGGCTGGCGCTGGTCGACGCGACCGGCGTCCGCGCGCCGATCGCCGACCCCGCGGGGCATGATGTTCGGGTGTCGCACGGCGCGGCGCTGGAGGGCATGAGCCTCGCGCTCAACCGCCGTGGCTTCGCAATCACGGGCATGACAACGATCGAGCAGCCGCTGTCGCCGCAACTCTCCCTGCTCTGCTCTTTTGCGATCAGGCAAGGAGCCGAGCCCGATCCGCTGGCGGACCTCGTGGCACGCCGCATGTCGTGGCGCGGCAAGTTCGTGGCGTCGGCTGACGATGCGGCGGCGCTGGCGCAGCTGGCTGCCGCGCGCGACGATGTGATCTGCATTGGCGATCGCGGGGCGATTGCCGATATCGCCGGCTGGGCCGACCAGGCCGAATTCTCCTTTGTCCGCAGCAACGACTACAGGGCTGAGCTGCTTGCATGGATGCGGCTGTCGCCCGGCCATCCGCGCTATCTGCTCGACGGGCTCAACCGTGATGCGCTCGCCATGAATGCGGTCGAGGCTACCGCCGCGCGCTACGTGCTCGGCACCCTGTTCAAGCCGCTCGATCGTCTCGGCCTCGCCGCGTCGTTGCTTGCCGACGGCGCCAAGACCGCGTCGGCATCGGCGATCGTCCTGTTTTGTCGTCCCGTCGGTGAGGATCCACTCACGACCGGTCGCCATTTCTACCGCGCCTGGCTGGAGATCGATCGCGCCGGTTTCGCGGCGTGCCCGATCTCGGCGCTATCAGATCATCCTGACTTCAACGACCGGCTGCGAAAGCTCGGCAAAATTGGCGCCGATCTGCGCCTCGTCAACGTGTTCCGCATCGGCCGGCCATCAAAACCGTTGAAACCTCGGCATTTCCGGTTGCCGGTTGACCGGCTCATTGTCTGAAAATTAAGCTGCAATCCCCGCTGTCAAAACTTCACGCGGTCGTGCTATGACGCCGCCCGCTAACCAACGACCGGTGGAGATGATGTCGAAGCAATCGCTGCGCGAGGAGGCCGAACGCCTCATCCGCGAGACCATGGAAAAGCGGAACTTGGTCATCAAGCAGGGCACGACCCGGATCGAGGCCGTTTGCGGC
Source organism: Bradyrhizobium sp. UFLA01-814 (assembly GCF_046718885.1). Classification (NCBI taxonomy): domain Bacteria; kingdom Pseudomonadati; phylum Pseudomonadota; class Alphaproteobacteria; order Hyphomicrobiales; family Nitrobacteraceae; genus Bradyrhizobium; species Bradyrhizobium sp. UFLA01-814. Next base: position 16,195 of record NZ_JAQOSR010000164.1, read on the forward strand.
AAATGCGGTGCGCCGAACCGGGTGCAGGCGGAAAAGGGCCAGTCCCGCGTCAAGTTCACCTGCAAGAATTGCGACCACAAGCAGGAGACGCTCTGAGCGGGGTCGCCCTCCCGTCATCCTGAGCGAATGTGAATGTATTCAGCGTCGTCCTGGCGAAAGCCAGGACCCATTACCCCAACCGCTTGTCGTTGTGTGACGCTGGGGCCACTATTGCACTCTCAATCGAATTCGGTGGTTATGGGTCCTGGCTTTCGCCAGGACGACAGCGTGGGGAGGCCGCTCGCTACAATTCTCACACCGTCATCCCCGCGCGAAGGCTTCGCCTTTGTCGCTGGAGGTGCGAGCGGAGCGAGCCTCGAAGGATGCACGGCCACCAGCCGGGCCGTCGATCCTTCGAGACGCGCGCAAGAGCGCGCTCCTCAGGAAGACGGTGATAGTCCGCAGGTGGGGCAGCCGAGCGTAACCCACTCTACGAAGCGCTCTACTTGAACGCCTCGCAGACCGTGGTGTGATCCGGCGCGGTCCGGGCCGCGGCGCGTAGCGAGACGCTGCGCCACCAGGCATCGAGCGCGTGGCGGTCGCAGGCGAGCTTCACGCTCATCCCGCCGGCGAACTTGATCCAGTCCGCAAAGCTCGCGCGCGACACCGCGATCACGACCGGGATGTCGGCGCCGAGCGCGCGCTCGATCAGGAAGCCGAGCCCCTTGCCGTCGCGCTCCCGCTTGCCGAAGCGGTTGATGATGACGAGATCGGCGCCTTCAGCCAGTGCGTCGGCGACGCGGATGCCGGCGGCCTGCAGCCGCGACAGATCGAGCTTGCAGCCGGTGGCGCCAGCGCTCCTGGTATCCGGGCTCGGCGGCTGCGCCAGCAGCAGCGTCTCGCCGCTATGCACCAGCACGGCCGACAGGCTGGAATCGGCGCATTGGCCTGATTGCACCATGCCGACGACGCGCGCGCCGTGTGCTCTCAGATCGCCGGCGAAATCGCGCAGGACGGCGTCGGGATCGTCATTGGCGTCATAGACCAGGGCGGCGAGGTCGCATTGGGCGTCGAACATGATGGGCTCTGTTCGTTGTGGAGGAGGGAGGCAACCGCGGCGCCAAGGGGAGCCAAGGCGTCGCGGCCGCAGTTTTTGCGGGTCAGGCGGCCGGCGGGCCGTTGATGATCTGCAGCTGGGTGAATTCGGCGAGACCTTCCTCGGCGAATTCGGTGCCGATGCCCGACTGCTTGGCGCCGCCGAACGGAATGTTCGGGGCCATATCGAGATGCTTGTTGATCCACACCGTGCCGGCCTCGATCCGGGTCGCAATCTCATGCGCACGCTTGATGTCGGACGACCAGACCGACGCGCCGAGACCGTAGGTGGTGGCGTTGGCGCGGCGGATCACATCATCCTTGTCGGAATATTTGATCACAGGAAGCACCGGACCGAACTGCTCCTCGTCGACCAGCTTGGAGCCTTCCTTGATGTCGCGCACGATGGTCGGCTCGATGAAATAGCCGGGACGGTCCATCGCGGCGCCGCCGGCGATCACGTTGCCGTTCTTGCGGGCGTCGTCGAGGAACGCCTTGACCTTCTCGTACTGCATCTTGTTCTGCAGCGGCCCGAGCTTTGTGCCCTGCTTGGAGCCGTCATCGACCACGGTGTTCTTTGCGATCGCAACCAGCTCGTTGCAGATCTCGTCATAGACGGATTCATGCACGTAGAGCCGCTTGATGGCGAGGCAGACCTGCCCGGAGTTCTGGAACGCGCCCTCGAAGATGCCGGGCGCGACCTTCTTCGGATCGACGTCGTCGAGCACGATGCCGGCGTCATTGCCGCCGAGCTCGAGCGTGATCCGCTTCAAGGTCTGCGACGCGCTCGCCATCACCTTCTGGCCGGTGGCCGAGGAGCCGGTGAAGGAGATCTTGCGGATGTCGGGGTGCTTGGTCATGTGGTCGCCGAGATCGTTGGCGTCGGCGATGAAGTTGAGCACGCCCTTCGGCAGGATGTCCTTGACCAGCTCGGCAAAGCGCAGCGAGGCCAGCGGCGTGGTGGGCGCGGGCTTCACCACCAGCGTGTTGCCGGCGAGCAGCGCCGACGGCAGCTTGAACGCCAGGATCAGCAGCGGATAGTTCCAGGGAATGATCGCGCCGACCACGCCGAGCGGGCGGCGATAGGCCTCGACCTTGCGGTCGCCGGAATTCTCGATCACGCGCATCGGCAGTTCCAGCGAGCCGAGATAGCGGAAGAAGCCGGCCATGCCCATCACCTCGCCGGTGGCATCGGCGAGCGGCTTGCCCTGCTCGCTGGTCAGGATATGCGCAAGCTCGTTGGCGTTAGCCTCGATCACCTCGGCCATCTTGATGATCAGCTTGCGGCGCTCCTCGATCGGCGTGGCGGCCCAGGCCGGGTAGGCGGCCTTCGCGGCGGCGACAGCCTTGTCGAGCTGTTCCCTGGAGGCGCGCGGGCATTGCGCCACCACCTCTTCGGTCGCCGGATTGAGCACCGGCATGGTCTGGTCGCCGGGTACCATCTTGCCGTCGATGAGAAGCTTGTAATCACTCATTGGCCTTGCTCTCCCTGGTCAAACGGGTCCTTCGCGGACCTCGCTATATTCACGTGTATATCACGGATGCGGCGTGGACGCCGCGGCCATTCAGGGCACGCGCGCGGCACTGCCGAACCGAATGAATTCTCTGGAAAATCGTGAAGAAAAATCAGCCTGAGCTTTGCGCTGATTTATTCGCGGTTGCCCGCCCGGCGTCAATCGGGGCGCCGCGGGCTTCAATGGATTCTAATGCCGCGCGCGCCTCTGCCGGTAGCCGCCGCGGCTATACTTTTAAGGGCTGGACGCTGGTCGTCTTCGCGATATATTGAATGGAATATAACGATGATCCGGAGTGCCGGCATGCAGATCGAAACCCAGAAGCTCACCACCTGCGAAGTCGCGTCCGACGGCTGCGCCATTTCGCTTGGCTTCGTGGACGGCAAGGGCGAGCCCGCAACCATCCGCCTGTCGATCAACCAGGTCGGCGCGCTGGTCATGACCTTGCCCGGGCTGATCAGCAAGGCGCTGCAGACCCGCTTCGGCGACCAGACCTTGCGCTACGCCTATCCGCTGGATTCCTGGGTGATCGAGCAGTCGACCGATCCGGCGCAGGGCATGATGACGCTGAAGACGTCGGACGGCTTCAGTGTCTGCTTCTCGATCCCGCGCGCCCAGCAGAGCGAGCTCGGCGAGGCGCTGGTGGCGCAGCCGGCGACAAGGGTGCAGTTGCGGGCGAATTAAGATCGTAGCTTCGTAAGGTGGGTTAGCCGAAGGCCTAACCCACCATTTGTGCCGCGGCGGGAGAAGAGGTGGGTTACGCTCGGCCAACCCACGCTCCGGACTATCACCGTCATCCTGAGAGTCTGACTCATAAGTCACCCAACCTTACCAGCAGCGGCAAGTCTGCGGGTCAGGAGCCTCATG
>NZ_JAQOSR010000165.1:0-19494 GCF_046718885.1 Bradyrhizobium sp. UFLA01-814
CGATGGCCGCCGGCAGCGGGGCGTTGTCCTGCACGGGCGGTGCGGCCGGCTCCAAGGGCTTGATCTCGACCGGCTTGATCTCGACCGGCTCAGCCGGCTTGGCGTCCACCGGCTCGCTGGCCAGTTCCTTTGGCGGCTCGACCCGGCGCGGCGCCAGCATCGCCTCCTCGAAGGGCGACGGCTCGATGGCATGGCCCTTGTCGGACGGCAGCGCCGCCACCGGCGTCTGCCACTGGAAGGCGTCGAGCCGGCCGGTGACCGGCGAGACCGGGCGCCAGCGATCCGAGACATAGCCGTCGGCGGTCCAGACCGGATCGTGCAGCGCGCGCACCGCGCGCAAGGTCCAGGCCCGCGCCCGGCCGCTGTCGCCATGCTCGGTGCGCTCGATCTCGGCCATCAACAGCGCGACGCGCTGGGTCGGCGCCGCGATGAACGGCTCGAGCGCCGCACGCGCCTTGGCGAACTCGGCCGCGTCGATCGCGGCGCGCGCGATCGCCAGCGCGCCCTCGATATGTCCAGGTGTTTTCGCCGCCAGCGTCTCGACCCGCACCAGGCGTTGCCGCGCGGAATCGCCGAGCCGCACATGCGAATAGGCGTCGGCGAGATCGGGATGCGGCTGCGCCAGCCACGCGGTCTCGACGATGCGCATCGCGCGGCGCACCTGATGCGCCTCGCTCTCGAACTTCGCTGCGAGCACGGCAGCCGGAATCAGCGTCGGCGCCAGCTTGACCGCGTCCATCGCGCTCGAGCGCGACAAGTCGCGATCGACGGTCTCGAACTCCAGCGCACGCGCGGTCAGCAGCACGCCGCGCTGCCGCCGATAGGTCGCCTTGTCGATCAATCCGGCGCTCTGGTTGTTGTCGATGATCGACAGCGCGCCGGCCCAATCGCCCTTGGCGCAGCAGAAGCCGAGCACCGCATGCGAGGCCCATGACGACGACGGCGACATTTTCAGCGCTTCCTCGGCGATCATCACGGCCGCCACCGGATCGTCGGCGCGCTGCGCCTCGATGAACAGACCGCGCAATCCAAGCAGCCGCGTATCCTCGCGCTCGGCCATGGCGCGGAAGGCGCGCTGCGCGCCGTCGCGATCGCCGTCGAGCTGCGCCGATTGCGCGTGCAACAGCAGCGCCAGCGGATCGTTTGCGGCGTGGCGCCGCGCCACTTCGGCATGCGCGCGGGCGCCTGCGGAATCGCCATGCCCGATCGCGAGCAGGCCTTGCGTGATGGCGTGGCGGCCGCGGGCGTGACGCCGCTCGCGCCGGCCACGGCGGATGTGCCCGGGAATCTTCCAGAGCCCGCGCAGGATCACGCCGGCGATCATCGCAGCGACGACGACGAGGCCGAGCAGGTACATCGGCTGCTTGGACGTCAGCCGCAAGCCGCCCCAATTCAGCACGAGATCGCCGGGCTGATCGGCCATCCAGGCCGCACCCGCTGCAGCGAGCGCGATCAGCAGCAGGAACAGAATGATCCGGATCATCAAAGACCTATTGCAAAGACTTACTGGTTGACCGTGGCGAGCGCCGCCATGGCGTTGTCGGCAAATTTACGCGACGCGTCGAGCGCGGCGCGGCGCGCGTCCACCTTGGCGAGCCAGGCTTGCGCCGCCGTGCGATCCGCCGGCGGCAGCGACTTCAATTCACGCTCGGTCAATGCGAGGTCATTATGCAGGGCGGCCGATGTCACGCGCGCGACGATGCTGCCACGATCGGTCCCCGTACCGTCGGTCCGCTCGATCTGGATCAGCGTGGAAGCACCGGCCTTCAGACGATCGACCAGCCCGGCGCTGGCCGCCGCAGCTTCCGGCGGAGACGGCGCCAGTTTCGGCACGATCTCGATCAGCTCGCGGCACAGCGCGTTCGGGTTCGGCACGCCCGACCTCGCGAACGTCTCGAGCGGCTTCAACACCTCGGCATCATCCGACAGCGCCTTCGCGGCCTCGAGCGCGGAGGCATAGGGATCGCCGTGACGCACCGCGACGTCGAGCAGTGATGCCGCGACGACGCGGCGCAGCGGCACATCGTCGGCCTTCGCCTCGGCCTTGGTGTCCGCGATCTTGCCGTCCTGCCTGGCGATCGCGGCGCCCTGCGCCTTCACTGCGTTCTCGACCTTGTCGATACGCGCCGTGATGCCAGAGATATCAGGCGCAGCCGCGCCATCGCGCGGCGCGGCCTTCGCGTCATTGGCCGCCGCCGCAAGCTTGTCGGATTGCGCCCGCGTCGCGGCGAGCTCGGTGCGCAGTGCGGCGATCGATTTGTCGAGCGCCTCCAGCCGCGCCGTCGCCGCGGGATCGGCGGCCGGCGCGACCGGCCTGCCGGCTTTCGATTCCAGCGCACTCAGGCGCGTGCCGAGTTGGTCGATGGCGGCATTGGGTTGCGGCGCCGGGACCGGCTGCACGACGGGCCAGCCGAGCAGCCAGCCGACCCCGATCACCAGCGCCGCGGCGACCGCGCCTGATACCGGCGCCACCACCCAGGGCGACACTGGCCGCGCCGGTTCGGCGTCCGGCGCCGCGGAGGCGGTCTCGGGCTGCGGCTCCGCTTGCGGTGCGGCGCCGCCTTGGGGCTCGGCCCCAGACGTCGCCGCGTCCGCGGACGCCTTGCCGGCATCCTGGTCGGCCTCCTTGGCGGCTTCCTTGGCGGCTTCCTCGGCCCCCTCCGTCTTCGACGGTTCGCTGGAGATTTCGGTCGCCTGAAGATCGATGGTCGGCGGCGCGCGCTTGGGCCGGGAATCCGGCGAAGATCCTGGGTCGTCTGGCCTTTCTTCAGCCATCGCGGGGGTCCTCAAAACTACTGGCCGCATACTCTACCAGAATCGGCCCAGGTTCTTAGAGCACGATCCGAATAACCGAGCATTGCCTAACATCATGGTCAAACGAAAGAATTATTCCGGTCACGGCCGCAGGGTGCGGCCGAGCGCCTCCAGCAGGGCGTTTTCGTCCGGCCGCGCCGCCACCACCACATTGGTCGCGCCGGCGTCATGGAGCACCGCGGCGACGGCCGCCGAGATGCAGCATTGCGGCAAGGCGAGCGCCGAAATCTCGATCCCGTCGGCGCGTACCGTGTCCAGAAAGGCCTGTGCGCTGCGGCGGGAATAGTGCAGCACCGCGGTGATCCGGTTCGCCATGAAGGCGTCGCTGACCTCCCTCGGGAAGCCGGCCACCGGCGCCATCCGGTAGGTGGTGTGGGTGACGACGCTGAGCCCGCGCTCGCCGAGCTCGCCCGCGAGATCGCGCGACAGGTCGGCGCCGGCGAGATAGAGCAGCGTCGCTGATGCGTCGAGTTCGCCGGCCTTGACCCGTGCCAGCACGAGATTGCGCAGCGAGACTGCATCGCCCTTCGCCACGATCACCTTGTCGAAGCCCGCGGCGCGCGCCGCATCGGCGGTGTGCGCGCCGACCGCAAACAGCGGCAGCCGCAACAACGGGCTGGCAGCGAGGTCGACCGCGCGCAGCGCATTGGCGCTGGTCAGGATGACGGCATCATAATCCGCATCGTCGTCGCCGCGGAACGGCACCGGCTCGAAGCGCAGCACCGGTGCCGACAGGGCGTCAAAGCCGCGCTGGCGCAGCGTCGCGAGTGTTGCGTCATTGTCCGGATGCGGTCGTGTGACAAGGATTGTCAGGGTTTCAGGCCTCCAGCCGTATAAATTGGACGTTGGCGACCGATTGCACTTTAAGACCTCGCAATGCTACCCCGGAGCGGACGTTTTGATGAGCATCATCTTGCCGGAAACCGGTTCCGGCCTGTCCGGATCATGCTCGTAGCACAAGGACCGAAATTGGGACACGAACCGCCGATGCTGGTGCTGGGGATCGAGACCACCTGCGATGAAACCGCGGCCGCCGTGGTCGAGCGCCAGGCTGACGGGCAGGCGAAAATCCTCTCCAACGTGGTGCGCTCGCAGACCGACGAGCACGCCCGCTTCGGCGGCGTGGTGCCGGAGATCGCGGCGCGCGCCCACGTCGACCTGCTCGACGGCATCGTCGCCTCCGCCATGAAGGAGGCCGGCGTTGGCTACCGACAATTGTCGGCGGTCGCCGCAGCCGCCGGACCCGGCCTGATCGGCGGCGTGATCGTCGGTCTCACCACCGCGAAGGCGATCGCGATGGTGCACGATACGCCGCTGATCGCGGTGAACCATCTCGAGGCGCACGCGCTGACGCCGCGGCTGACCTGCGCGCTGGCGTTCCCCTATTGCCTGTTCCTTGCCTCGGGTGGACACACCCAGATCGTCGCCGTGGTCGGCGTCGGTGAATATGTGCGGCTCGGCACCACGGTCGACGACGCGATGGGCGAGGCGTTCGACAAGGTGGCGAAGATGCTGTCGCTGCCCTATCCCGGCGGGCCGGAGGTCGAGCGCGCGGCCGCCGGCGGCGACTCGACGCGGTTTGCCTTTCCACGCCCGATGCTCGGTCGCCCCGATGCGAATTTCTCGCTCTCGGGATTGAAGACGGCGGTGCGCAATGAAGCCAGCCGGCTGGAGCCGCTCGAGCCGCAGGACGTCAGCGACCTCTGCGCGAGTTTCCAGGCCGCGGTGCTGGAATCGACCGCGGACCGCTTGAGCGTCGGTCTAAAATTGTTTCAGGAGCGGTTCGGCACGCCGCGCGCGCTGGTCGCGGCCGGGGGCGTCGCCGCCAACCATGCGATCCGCAGCGCGCTGCAGGAGGTTGCGGCGACGGCGCAGACGACGCTGATCATCCCGCCGCCGGCGCTCTGCACCGACAATGGCGCGATGATCGCATGGGCCGGTGCCGAGCGGATGGCGCTTGGCCTCACCGACACGATGGAGGCGCCGCCGCGCGCGCGCTGGCTGCTCGACGCCAATGCCAAGGCGCCGGCCGGCTACGCCAACAGCCGCGCCGGATATTGAACAATGTACGACGGAGCGCGCATCAGGCACCGTCGCACCTCGCCCCGCTCGCGGGGAGAGGTCGGATTGCGCAGCAATCCGGGTGAGGGGGTACCGGTCTCAACACTCGGTGCGCTCGCGGATAAAGCCCCTCACCTCAACCCTCTCCCCGCAAGAGCGGGGAGAGGGAGCGAAGACAGGCCCGCCTGATGCCCGCGCATATGTCAGTCAGCGTGATCGGTGCCGGCGCCTGGGGCACGGCATTGGCCGATGTCGCGGCGCGCGCCGGGCGCAAGGTGACGCTGTATGCGCGCAACGCCGAGCATGCCGCGCAGATCCAGGCGACGCGGGTCAATCCGCGGCTGGCTGGTGTCCAGCTTCATCCCGGCATCGCTGTTACGTCGGATATCGCCGCCGCGGCACACGCCGACATCATCCTGGCCGTGACACCGGCGCAGCATTTGCGCGCGGCGGTTGGGCATCTTGCGCCGCATCTCAAGCCCGACACGCCTGTCGTCGCCTGCGCCAAGGGCATCGAGCACGGCACGCATAAATTCATGACCGAGGTGATCGCGGAAGCCGCGCCGCGCGCCGTGCCCGCGATCCTGTCGGGGCCGAGCTTTGCCGACGACGTCGCACGCGGATTGCCGACCGCCGTAACGCTGGCCACCAGGGACGAAGCGCTGGCACGGGCGCTGGTCCAGGCGCTCGGCTCGGCGACGTTCCGGCCCTATCACACCACCGACGTGCGCGGCGTCGAGATCGGCGGCGCGGCCAAGAACGTGCTGGCGATCGCCGCCGGCATCGTGGTCGGCAAAAATCTCGGCGCCTCCGCGCTCGCCGCGCTGACGACACGCGGCTTCAGCGAGCTCGCAAGATTGGGCCGCGCCTGCGGCGCCCGCGCCGAAACACTCTCAGGCCTGTCGGGATTGGGCGATCTCCTGCTCAGCTGCTCGACCGCGCAATCGCGCAATTTCGCGCTCGGCCTCGCGCTCGGGCGCGGCGAAGCCGCACCGATCGGCAAGCTCGCCGAAGGCGCGTTCACCGCACCGGTGCTGTGCGAGCTCGCCGCCGCGCAAAAGGTCGACATGCCGGTGTCAAACGCGGTCGCCGCGATCCTGAGCGACCGGCTGACTGTTGACGCCGCGATCGAAGGCCTGCTGACGCGGCCGTTCAAGGCGGAGTAACGCACGTCACGGTCGCGCGTGGCGGAGCTTCACCATCGGCACACATCGTAATAGCGTGGCGGCGAACCGTCGGATCCCGGTCCAACAAATCGAAAAACGGATCCCAAGGGAAAACCCATGCGTCAACCGCATCGCGCCATCCTTTCGATCAGCCTTCTCTCGATCAGCCTCGCCGTCGCCCTCACCGCCTCATCCACTATCGCCCACGCCCAGACCGCAACCTCCTACGACGAACTTGCCAAGAGCGAGGCCGCCGCCAATGCCGACAACGGCAAGCGGGTCGCGCCGCTCAAATCGATCGGCAATCCAACCGCCGACGTGTCTGCCGAGATGCAGGCAATGATCGGCGCGCCCTATCCGCCGCATTTCAATGCCGATCCCAAAACCCCAGCGGAATGGAAGGAGTTGATCGATCGCCGCGCCAAGCTTCTGATCGCGGGTGTTCCGGCGCTGAAGGCGAAGCTCGGCGTCAAGGTCGAGGAAACCAGGCTTGCCGGCGTGCACTGCTACATCGTCACCCCGAACAAGATCGCGCTCGAGAACAGGCGACGCCTGCTGATCCACGTCCATGGCGGCGGTTACGTGTTCGGCCCCGGCGAAGCCGCGTTGCCGGAAGCCATCATGATGGCGGGCTTTGGCGGCTTCAAGGTCCTCTCGGTCGACTACCGGATGCCGCCGGACTTCCCCTATCCGGCCGCGATGGACGACGCGATGGCGGTGTGGAAGGAAGTTCTGAAATCGCACGAACACCGCCGGCTGGCGATCTTCGGCACGTCGACGGGCGGGGCGATGACGCTTGCGATGGTATTGCGGGCGAAGGACGAGAGGCTGCCGCTGCCCGCCGCCATCGCGCCGGGCACGCCCTGGTCCGATATCGACAAGATCGGCGACAGCTACGCGAGCAATGAGTGGGTCGACAATGTGCTGGTGACGCGGGACGGATGGCTCGGCCGCGCAGCCAAGCTTTATGCAAACGGCACCAGCCTGAAGAATCCCTACATTTCGCCGATCTATGGTGACTTCAAGGGCTTCCCGCCGACCATCCTGACCTCGGGCACGCGCGATCTGTTCCTCAGCAACACGGTTCGCACGCATCGCAAGTTGCGCCGCGCCGGCGTGATCGCCGATCTCAATGTCTATGAGGGGCAGTCCCACGCCCAATACCAGTTCAACGCCGACGCGCCCGAGACGAAGGAGGCGTTCACCGACATCGCCAAGTTCTTCGATCGATATTTGAAACAGTAGGTGCTGCGCTTCTTGATTTGACGCGTTTTCTTCACGCGAACCGGCATCCACTTCGCTTGAAAACGCTCTGGATCGGGTGCCCGCGCTTGTCGCGGGCATCCGCGTCGCTGTAGATTGCAGCGCAATCGAACGGGGTGAGTTGCGATGAATTACTGGCTGGTGAAATCCGAACCGTCGGTCTGGTCATGGGACCATCAGGTCGCCAAGGGCACGAAGGGCGAAGCCTGGACCGGCGTGCGCAACTTCACGGCACGGCAGAATCTCGTCAACATGAAGAAGGGCGACAAGGCGTTCTTCTATCATTCCAACGAGGGCAAGGAGATCGTCGGCATCGCCGAGATCATCAAGGAAGCCTATCCCGATCCGACCGACAAGACCGGCAAGTTCGTCTGCGTCGACATCAAGGCCGACAAGCCGCTGAAGACACCGGTGACGATGGCCGCGATCAAGGCCGACAAGAAGCTCGCCGACATGGCGCTGGTGAAATATTCGCGGCTTTCGGTGCAGCCGGTGACATCAGAGGAATGGAAGTACGTCTGCAAGATGGGCGGGCTGTAGCGTTCCGACCAAACTTTGTCGTCGTCCCTGCGAAAGCAGGGACCCATAACCACAGGCGAGCATTGTCGGAGCGCGCTGCGGCTCCAGCTCGTTTCCGCAATCAATATTTGGGGTAATGGGTCCCGGCCTTCGCCGGGACGACAGGGGTTGCGGGACCTACGCCCCCGCCGCCATCACCACCTGCGCCAGCAATTGCTCGCGCTTGGACTGGGTGCGGTAGCCTCCCATCGTCGCGGCGAAGCGTTCGAGGATGCCGTCCTCGAATGCGGTGACGATGGTGTCGTGGACATAGCTCTTGCGGCAGATCGCCGGCGTGTTGGACAGCTGGTCGGCGGCGGCGCGGATCGCATCCAGCACCTGGCGCTTGCGGCCACGCTGGCTGGTGGCCGGCGTGATCCGCGACAGCGATTCCACGACGACGGCCGACGCCATCAGGGTGCGGAAATCCTTCAGCGAGATCTTGATGCCGGCGATCTCGCGCAGGAACGCGTTGACCGCCGTGGTCGAGGCGGCCCGCACCACGCCGGAGCGGTCGTAATACTGAAACATGCGCTTGCCCGGGACACCGCGCAGGATGCCGATCGCACGCACCAGCTTGGCCGCGTCGCATTCCTTGCGCACGGCCTTGCCGCCCTTGGCCTTGAAGGTCAGCACCAGGGAGTCGTCTTCCAGCGTGACGTTGGACTTCAAAAGCGTGGTGGCGCCGCGGGTGCCGTTGAGACGCGCATAGGATTCGTTGCCGGGCCGGATCGCGGTGCGCGCGATCAGCTCGATCACCGCCGACAGCGCGAACTCGCGGGTCGGCTCGTCCCCGGACAGAAACGCCGAGACCTTGCGCCGGATCTTCGGCAGCGCGGCCACCAGCTTGGCCAGGCGATGCGCCTTGCGCTGCTCGCGAACCTTCTCCCAGTCGGCGTGATAACGATACTGCAGCCGGCCCGCGGCATCGCGGCCGACCGCCTGCAGATGCGAGCTCGGGTCGCTGGAATAGCGCACCTGGCGATAGGCCGGCGGAACGGCCATAGCGTGCAGCCGGCGGATCGTGCGCGCGTCGCGGACCCGCGAGCCATTGGCACGGACGAATGAATAGGTCTTGCCGCGCTTGATGCGGCGGATGGTCAATTCGTTCTGGTCGCCGAGCCGCAGGCCCAGATCGCGCGCCAGTTCTTCAACCGTCGTTCTGATGGCGGCGGGGGCGTCGAGTTTGAGTGTTGACAGCGATCGCAGCTTTGCGCGTGGCGTCTGCTTTGGCCACTGGCCCAGTGCCTTTGCCAGGGCGACGGCGGGATCGGCGGAAACGGGCCGCACAGCCGCGATATTCTGCTGATCCATCATTATTCTCGCAAGACGCCTTGTTCCGCTGTTCTCCCGGTAATGCCGTTGCTTCGGGCTTCGTTCCGGTGGGCCATCCGGCCTCGGTTTGGCGATTTAGGGCGTCGGAGCCGACATTGCGAGTCGCGAATCAGTTATTGACGGTGTCAAATTACCTTTCATGGGTGCCATTCGCCCGCTAACGTTGATTTTGGACTGCCCGGGATCGGACAAAATGACGCGAGCGCGGTGCCGAAAGCCGGCGTTTGAACACCGCCCTGGGTCCACCGCGGTCCCCAGATCAGGTCAGCGACCTTGCCCTTTCGCGCGCTGCTCTCGCTGGGCACGTGGCTTGAGTTCTGCAGCCACGGGCCGGTCCAACCGCTGGCCACAACCAAGGACTACGCGGTCACGAACGTGTTGACGTCGGTCGTCGCGACGGCGTCCGACAATTCGTTCAATTGTGCCTGAAGCCGTCCATCAAAATCGGCGTCAGCGTATCGTCATCGTGCGCGGCACCGCCGCGGTGGCAGCGAACGGCGCAGAGAACGACACCACTACGACCAAGAGACCAGTGACCCCGAGCACGCGATGGCGCATAGGTTTCTCTCGTCGATGCGTTGCGGTAAGCCGTCTTGTCAAAAGCGGAAGCCGGCGGACTATCCGACGGCTTCCACGCGACGAAAGTGACAGTCCTTTTTCCTTGCCGGGCCGGAATGCGGCAACGCATAATCGCGGCAATGATCAAGACGGCTTGCCGTCGCGTCGTTCGCGATCGGCAATGAGTGGAGGAAAATGATGTCCGAGAAGATCTATGACGTGTCGGCCGACTGGGCCAAGCGCGCCTATATCGATGACGCCAAATATCGCGAGATGTACGCGCGCTCGGTCAAGGACCCGAACGGCTTCTGGGCCGAGCACGGCAAGCGGATCGACTGGATCAAGCCCTTCACCAAGGTCGAGAACGTCTCCTTCGCACCGGGCAACATCTCGATCAAATGGTTCGAGGATGGCGTGCTGAACGTCGCCTGGAACTGCATCGACCGCCATCTCGACAAGCGCGGCGACCAGACCGCGATCATCTGGGAGGGCGACGATCCCTCCGAATCCAAGCACATCACCTACCGCCAGCTGCACGACGAAGTCTGCAAGATGGCCAACATCCTGCGCACGCGGAACGTCAAGAAGGGCGATCGCGTCACGATCTACCTGCCGATGATTCCGGAAGCGGCCTACGCCATGCTGGCCTGCGCGCGGATCGGCGCCATCCACTCGGTGGTGTTCGGCGGTTTCTCGCCGGACAGCCTCGCCCAGCGCATCAAGGACTGCGATTCGAAGGTGGTGATCACCGCCGACGAGGGCCTGCGCGGCGGCAGGAAAGTGCCGCTGAAGGCCAATGTCGATGCCGCCATCGCCAAGATCGACTCTAAGGATTCCGGCGGCGTCGATTGGGTCGTGGTGGTGAAGCGCACCGGCGGCAAGATCGACATGAACCCGACCCGCGACCTCTGGTATCACGAGGCCGCCGCCATGGTGACGACGGAATGCCCGGCCGAGCATATGCACGCCGAAGACCCGCTGTTCATCCTCTACACCTCGGGTTCGACCGGAACGCCGAAGGGCGTACTGCACACCTCGGCTGGCTATCTCGTGTTCGCGTCGATGACGCATCAATACGTGTTCGACTATCACGACGGCGACATCTACTGGTGCACCGCCGACGTCGGCTGGGTCACCGGCCACAGCTACATCCTCTACGGGCCGCTCTGTAACGGCGCGACCACGCTGATGTTCGAGGGCGTGCCGAACTATCCGGACAATTCGCGCTTCTGGAACGTGGTCGACAAGCACAAGGTCAACATCTTCTACACCGCACCGACCGCGATCCGCGCGCTGATGCAGGGCGGCGACGAGCCGGTGAAGAAGACCTCGCGCAAATCGCTGCGCCTGCTCGGCTCGGTCGGCGAGCCGATCAATCCGGAAGCCTGGGAGTGGTATTACCGCGTGGTCGGCGACGACCGCTGCCCGATCGTCGACACCTGGTGGCAGACCGAGACCGGCGGCATCCTGATCACGCCGCTGCCCGGCGCAACCAAGCTGAAGCCCGGTTCGGCGACACGGCCGTTCTTTGGCGTGGTGCCGGAGATCGTCGATGCCGACGGCAAGACGCTGGACGGCGAGACCTCGGGCAATCTCTGCCTGGCCAAGTCATGGCCGGGCCAGATGCGCACGGTCTATGGCGACCATGCGCGGTTCGAGCAGACCTATTTCTCGACCTACAAGAACAAGTATTTCACCGGCGACGGCTGCCGTCGCGATGCCGACGGCTATTACTGGATCACCGGCCGCGTCGACGACGTCATCAACGTCTCCGGCCACCGCATGGGCACCGCCGAGGTCGAGAGCTCGCTGGTCGCGCATGAGGCGGTGTCGGAAGCCGCCGTCGTCGGCTACCCGCACGACATCAAGGGCCAGGGCATCTATGCCTATGTCACGCTGATGAAGGGCACCGAGCCGACCGAGGCGCTGCGCAAGGAGCTGGTGGCCTGGGTCCGCAAGGACATCGGCCCGATCGCCTCGCCGGACCTGATCCAGTTCGCGCCCGGCTTGCCCAAGACGCGCTCCGGCAAGATCATGCGCCGCATCCTGCGCAAGATCGCCGAGGACGAGCCGTCGAGTCTCGGCGACACCTCGACCCTGGCCGATCCGGCCGTCGTCGACGACCTCGTGCAGAACCGCCAGAACAAGAAGGGCGCGCCGGCGTAAGGCCGGCAGCAGCAAAACCAGGAAACCGAGGAAGGGCCGCGCGCGATCACCGCCGCGGCCCTTCCCTTTTCCTGCAACGGGCCGCTTCACGGGATTGTCAGAGGCATGGCGCGATTGAGGCGCGTTTGTGGCCAAGTGTTGTTTTCAGGTCATTTACTTTAATCCGAACTTTTCCTTTTCTCCCCGCCATCAGGACGTGTCTCGCGGCCGGTGTGAAACCACCCGGTTAACACACGCGGTTAATCTTGCGTGCGTGAGACCGGCAGGCCCGGTTTTTCAAGGGCTCTGCATCTTCGTTTTTGGCTTCCGTACGGGAGCTGTTGGGAAGTGGAGAGGTTGATGTCGATGAAGTTTGCGGTGGCGCTGGCTGCCACAGCTGCTGTTACCCTTGGTGCTGTTGTTTTGACGTCGCAGGCGGCCGAAGCCCGGCCGGAAATGGTGGGAATACACGCCGACAACTATGAGCCAGGCACCATCGTGGTGAAGACCAACGAACGGCGGCTCTACCTCATTCTCGATTCCGGCCACGCGATGCGTTACCCGGTCGGCGTCGGCAAGTCCGGCAAGCAGTGGGCCGGCACCACGAAGATCGACGGCAAATATCGCAACCCGGCCTGGTCGCCGCCCGCCGAGGTCAAGCGCGACAAGCCGAGCATCCCGAACGTGATCGCCGGCGGCTCGCCGCATAACCCGATGGGCGTCGCTGCGATGACGCTGGCCGGCGGCGAGTATGCGATCCACGGCACCAACGTGCCGGGCTCGGTCGGCGGCTTCGTCTCCTACGGCTGCATCCGCATGCTGAACACGGACATCACCGACCTCTATTCGCGCGTCGAGATCGGCACGACGGTCGTCGTCACCCGCTGATCGCGTCCAGTGTTTCGCCTGAAGAAGAGCCGCGCATCTGCGCGGCTTTTTGTTTGCGGAAGCTGCCGGATGTGATCGCTAGTGCCTGAAGCATGAGGAGATCAGGTTAAGCTGGATCGGCATTGGAGGTTCACCTCTCCCTTGGGAGAGGTCGATTTGCGCAGCAAATCGGGTGAGGGGTTACGGTCTATCGAGAGAGCAAAAGCCCTCACCCGGATCGCACTGGACGATGCTTCGCATCGCCAGGCGCAATCCGACCTCTCCCCGACGGGGAGAGGTGAATCGAAACCGCCACAAGCCGATTCAACCAATCTCATCTCGCCTAGCGCGCGAAATATCCGCACCAGCCGAAGCGGTGCCCGCCATTGTAGGCGCGGGCATGGCCGGCGGCGAGCAGCGCGGCCGAGACGTTGTCGGTCTTCCTGGTCGCGACGTCGGCGACGACGCGGCCCTGATATTTATCGGGACCGACATTGTAGATCGCGACTTCGCCCTGGCCGAGCAGGTCGCGCAGCGCCACCGTCGCCGCTTGCGCCATTTGCAGTTCGCGCGCGCAGGATGCCTTCAGCTCCGGCGCGTCGATGCCGCGCAGCCGGACACGCGTGTACAGATCCGGGCCCGGCGAGAAATGCACCCGCGCCTCGAACGTGTCGCCGTCGATCGTCCTGATCACATCAACGTTGTGCCTGATGTCGGGCGCGCCGGCCCGCTGCCAGATCACGTCGGTGTCGCGAGACCTGCCGAGCGACCAGGTCGGCGGCAGATGCACCCATTGGCGGATCGGCAATGTGCTGCCGACGGCAATGCCGAGCACGAACACCCATGGCAGGGCCGCCGAGACGCGGCGGCCCCAAGGGGTCCGGCGGAAAGGCGGACGCCCCGTCCCACGATAAGCATTTATTCTTTCGTATGGGGACATATTCCCAGACTGACCTGAGTCGAGCCGTCAGGCAAGACTCTCAGAAGTCCGAGGCGATGCCCTTGGTCTCCCAATCGCCGTAGCGCGTCGGTTCCGGCCCCTTCGGGCCCTGGAATTCCTTCGGCCGCGCGGCCACGTTCTGCGCGGCGGCCTCCTCGGCAGCCTTGCGCCGCGCCGCGGCCTCGGCGAGCGCGCGTTGCGCGGCCGGCGTCAGCGGCTTGCGGAGCGCGGCCTCCGGCGGCGCTGACGATAGCGATTTATCAGACATGGCAAAACCTTCCGACCGCGCGTTGCGTATCTCTGTCCTGGCTCAGTGACGACATCACGATCACAAAATCCCGCAAGGCGATTCTTACATTTGGCATATTCGCATGCCAGAGGTGGTCTCGAGTTGATGGGCATGAGCCGAATGTAACTCAGCACCTTCGAGATATCTCCGCTTCATGCCTCCTTCAAGATTTGCAGTACCTGCCGAAGTCCCCGGCCTCGCGGCCCGCCGTATCGCGGCCGACATCCTCGATGGCGTGCTGCACAAGCACCGCACGCTCGACGACCAGCTCGACGGCGCCGGCGCACATCCCGGCCTGAAATCGCTGGCCGATCGCGACCGCGCGCTGATGCGCCGGCTGGTGTCAACCATCCTGCGCAAGCTCGGCACGCTCGGCCACGTGCTGTCGCGCCTGCTCGACCGCGGCGTCCCGACCGATGCACCGCGCGCGCAGAGCGCGCTCCTGATCGGCGCGGCACAGATTCTCTGGATGGACGTGCCTGACCATGCCGCGGTCGATCTTTCGGTGCGGCTGGTGCAATCCGACCGGCGCGCCGCGAAATATGCCGGGCTCGTCAACGCCGTGCTGCGCCGCTGCGCGCGCGAGGGCCAGGGGTTGATCGACGAGATCGGCACGCAGACGCTCGACCTGCCGCAATGGATGCTGGCGCGCTGGAATACGCATTACGGCGAAGCCACCGCGCGCGACATGGCGCTGGCGCTCGGCCACGAGCCGTCGCTCGATCTCACGGTGAAGTCCGACGCGCCGCAATGGGCGAGCCGCCTGCACGGCGAGATACTGCCGACGGGAACCGTGCGCACGCTGCTGCAGGGTTCCGTCACGATGCTGCCGGGCTTTGCCGAAGGCCAGTGGTGGGTGCAGGACGCCGCCGCCGCGCTGCCGGCGCGGCTGTTCGGCGACATCAAGGACAAGGCGGTCGCGGATCTCTGCGCCGCGCCCGGCGGCAAGACCGCCCAGCTCGCGCTGGCCGGCGCGCATGTCACCGCGGTCGACCGCTCGCCGGCGCGGGTTGCGCGGCTGCGTGACAATCTCACGCGGTTGGAGTTGCAGGCCGAGACGGTCGTCGCCGACGCCGCCGAATGGCCGGCGGAAGCCGCGAGCTTCGACGGTATTCTGGTCGATGCACCCTGTACCTCGACGGGAACCATCCGCCGCCATCCCGACGTCGCCTGGCTGCGGCAGGAGGGTGACATCGCCGCGTTGTCGGCGCTGCAGAAGCGGCTGTTGCAAAAAGCCGCCAATCTGCTGAAGCCCGGCGGCACCCTGGTCTACTGCACCTGCTCGCTGGAGCCGGAGGAAGGCGAGCACGCGATTGCCGCGCTGCTGGCGAGCGAATCAGGCCTGCGCCGTGCACCGATCGAGACAAGCGAGGTCGCCGGCCTCGACGACATCATCACCGCCGACGGCGATTTGCGCACTTTGCCGAGCCATTTGCCCAATGCCGACCCGCGGCTCGGCGGGCTGGACGGCTTTTACGCGGCCCGGCTGGTTAAATCCTGATTTTAAACTTCAGTCTTCTAAGCTCGACGTGATTCGTGCGGTATCAAGAGGGTGTCCTGGTAGGCGTCCTGGTAGGCGTCTTGGCAGGTGTCTTGGCAGGTGTCTTGGCAGGTGTCTTGGCCGCGTTTCCGGATTAAATAAGGATTCGTTGAAAATTCCCTCCCCGCAAGGTTAGGCGTGTCGGTCGCTCAAAGCAGACGCATCTCGACGCTGATTGCTGGCCGCTTTGCCCGCAGCATGATCGCGCGCGCCAGCGGGAGCACGGTTGCGCTGACGCGGCTCTGGCCCGGCCGCACCGACCGGCTGATCATCGCCCCGCACGACCTGCGGACCGCCGACGCCACCCGCGCGGCCGAGATCTATGCCGGACGATTCGTTTTCGCCGGCAAGATCGTCACCTGCCACGGCCGCTCGATCTTCGATCTCGAGCCGCCGTCGGAGGATTGGGAAGCCGCCCTGCTCGGCTTCGGCTGGCTGCGCCATCTGCGCGCCGCCGACACCGCGCTGACCCGCGCCAACGCCCGCTCGCTGGTCGACGACTGGATCTCCAACCAGGCCCGCAAGCGGCCGCTGGAGCGCCGCGCCGATGTGCGCGCGCGGCGGGTGATCTCGCTGTTGTCGCAGGCGCCATTGGTGCTCGGCGACACCGACGGAAAATTCTACCGCAAATATCTGCGCGGGCTGGCGCGCGAGATCCGCTATCTGCGCCACGCGACGCTCGACAATGACGGCGTGCCGCGCCTGCAGGTCTTGATCGCGCTGTGCTACGCCTCGCTCTGTCTCGCCAACCAGGCGCGCAACATCAAATCGGCGACGCGCAAACTGTCCGACGAATTGCAGCGCCAGATCCTGCCCGATGGCGGCCACATCTCGCGCAATCCCGGCGCGCTGGTCGAATTGCTCAGCGATCTCCTGCCGCTGCGGCAGACCTTTGCCGCACGGAACATCGCGCCGCCGCCGGCGCTGCTCAACGCCATCGACCGCATGATGCCGATGCTGCGCTTCTTCCGGCACGGCGACGGCAGCTTCGCGCTGTTCAACGGCATGAGCACCGCGCCGTCCGATCTCGTCGCGACGCTGCTCGCCTATGACGACACCCGCGGCGTGCCGATGGCGAGCATGCCGCATACCGGCTTCCAGCGGCTCGATGCCGGCAGCACCGCGTTGATCATCGACACCGGCCCGCCGCCGCCGGCAAGCGTCAGCCAGGACGCGCATGCCGGCTGCCTGTCGTTCGAGCTCTCTTCCGGGGTGAGCCGCATCGTCGTCAATTGCGGCATGCCGAGCACCGGCCGCGACAACTGGCGGCCGTTCGCGCGCTCCACCGCGGCGCATTCGACGCTGACCTATCGCGACACCTCGTCGTGCCAGTTCGTCGAGCTGTCGGCGATGAAGCGGCTGCTGCGCGGCGCGCCGATCACCAGCGGCCCGAGCAATGTCGAGAGCTACCGCGAAGCCGTTCCCGACGGCGACGTGCTCACCGCCTCGCATGACGGCTATCTCTCGCGCTTCGGCGTGATCCACCGCCGCGTGCTGATGGTCGCGCAGGACGGCACGCGGCTCGAGGGCGAGGATTCGCTGTCGCCGGCGCCGGGCGGCCGCATCAAGGGCAGCGAGGCCGATTTCGCGCTGCGCTTCCATTTGCACCCTTCGGTGAAGGCGAGCCGGCTGTCGGATGCCCGCGGCGTGATGCTGGTGCTGCCCAACCGCGACGTCTGGACCTTCGAGGCGATGGACGACAAGGTCGATCTCGAGGACAGCGTGTTCCTGGCCGGCAATGACGGCCCCCGCCGCACCTCCCAGATCGTGATCCGGCAGGACGCGAGGCAGGCCGGCACCATCCGCTGGAGCTTCATGCGCTCCTCGACCTCGGCCTCCGCCACCACCGCGCGCCGCAACGCCCGCCGCGAGCCGGAACTGCCGCTGTAGGGCGACTGACCCTCGACCCGTCACCCTGAGGAGCCGCGAAGCGGCGTCTCGAAGGGTCGACGGCCACCAGCCGGGCCGTGCATCCTTCGAGACGCGCTGCGCGCTCCTCAGGATGACGGTGATAGATTCCCGGGAATCGAGCTCGGAGACCGGTTTCGTGCCGCACAAAACCATGCTACCCGGCTGCCTTAACAGCCAGGGATTTTCCGATATGACCGAGCAGCTTCGCCGCGTGACCCGCGCTCTGTTGTCCGTTTCCGACAAGACCGGACTGATCGATTTCGCCAAGGCGCTGGCCGACCATGGCGTCGAGCTGGTCTCGACCGGCGGCACCGCCAAGGCGATCGCGGCGGCCGGGCTGAAGGTCAGGGACGTCTCCGAGCTCACCGGCTTCCCCGAGATGATGGATGGCCGGGTCAAGACGCTACACCCGAAGGTCCATGGCGGCCTGCTCGCGATCCGCGACAACAAGGAACACGCCGCGGCGATGGCCTCGCACGGCATCGCGCCGATCGATCTCTTGGTCGTCAATCTCTATCCGTTCGAGGCCACGGTCGACAAAGGCGCCGGCTTCGAGGAGTGCATCGAGAACATCGACATCGGCGGCCCCGCGATGATCCGCGCCGCGGCGAAGAACCATGACGACGTCGCCGTGGTGGTCGAGGCGAACGACTATTCTGCTGTGCTCGACGAGCTCGCCGCGCACAAGGGCGCGACCTCGCTTCAGTTGCGCCGCCGGCTCGCCGCCAAGGCCTATGCACGCACCGCGGCCTATGACGCCGCGATCTCGAACTGGTTTGCCGTGCAGCTCGACACCAAGGCGCCGGACTTCCGCGCCTTCGGCGGCCGGCTGATCCAGTCGCTGCGCTATGGCGAGAACCCGCACCAGACCGCGGCGTTCTATGCCACGCCGGAGAAGCGGCCGGGCGTTGCGACCGCACGCCAGCTGCAGGGCAAGGAACTGTCCTACAACAACATCAACGACACCGACGCGGCCTATGAATGCGTCGGCGAATTCGATCCGCAGCGCACCGCGGCCTGCGTGATCGTCAAGCACGCCAATCCCTGCGGCGTTGCCGAGGGCCCCGATCTCGCCACCGCCTATGCCCGTGCGCTGGCCTGCGACTCCACCTCGGCCTATGGCGGCATCATCGCGGTCAACCGCACGCTCGATGCGGACGCCGCGCGCGCCATCATCGGCATCTTCACCGAGGTGATCATCGCACCCGACGCAACCGAGGAGGCGATCTCGATCATCGCCGGCCGGCGCAATCTGCGCCTGCTGCTCGCCGGCGGCCTGCCGAACGCGCGTGCTGTCGGTCTCACCGCCAAGACCGTCGCCGGCGGCCTCCTGGTGCAGAGCCGCGACAATGCCGTGGTCGAGGACATGAACCTGAAGGTCGCGACCAAGCGCGCGCCGACCGACGCCGAGCTGCGCGATCTCAAATTCGCCTTCCGCGTCGCCAAGCATGTCAAGTCGAACACCATCATCTACGCCAAGGATCTCGCCACCGTCGGCATCGGCGCCGGCCAGATGAGCCGGGTCGATTCCGCGCGCATCGCCGCGCGCAAGGCGCTGGATGCGGCGGCCGAGCTGAAGCTCGCCGAGCCGCTGACCAAGGGTTCGGTGGTCGCCTCCGACGCGTTCTTCCCGTTCGCCGACGGCATGCTGGCCTGCATCGAGGCCGGCGCCACCGCGGTGATCCAGCCCGGCGGCTCGATGCGCGACGACGAGGTGATCAAGGCCGCCGACGAGCACGGCATCGCGATGGTGTTCACGGGCGTGCGGCATTTCCGGCATTGAGTGCGACTGTAGCCGGATGGAGCGTAGCGAAATCCGGGACGGTTTCTCCGCGGACCAAAGACCCCGGATTGCGCTCCGCTCCATCTGGGCTACGAAACTGTCGTCCCTGCGAAAGCAGGGACCCATAACCACCAATCTTGCTTGGTGAGGGACAACTAGCCCCAGCGCGCCTTCGATGGATCACGCGGTATGGGTCCCTGTGTCTTGGAAGTCTGTCAGGATGAGGGTGGGCGGGAAGCCGTTGGGTCCTTGGCGCTTGACGCC